>JAZRYV010000231.1:0-1141 GCA_045600925.1 Spirochaetota bacterium | reverse complement strand
TTTGTGTGTATATACATCACTCTATTTGAAACTAATAGCAAGTCATTACGGCAAGATAAATTAACTGTTTTATATAAGGAAAAGCAGCAGTTTCCTGCTGCCCTCCTCAGCTTTTCAGCTAAGCCTGAACACAAGTGCGTTTACTGTTTCATCTCCGAACACCGTGTGCTTTTTCAGCTGTACATATCTGTCCAGCTTGTAGCCCTCTCTGTCAAAACCGACTATGTTGTCCATAAGCAATGTGGACTTATTGCTGTAACAGAACTCCGTTATGCCTGCTTCCTTGAGCATATCCGTGAAATCCTTTATCTCTCTGTCCCACAGAGAATCGTCCATCAGAAATTTTTCAAAGCCGTCTTCTTTTGTTATCCTGTAAGCTGTCAATGCCTTGAATTTTCCTCCGTGAAGGCTTCTCAGTCCTTCTTCCGTTTTGCTGATTTTCATAAGGTTTTCAAAAACTGCGTTTTTCATTTTTATGTCCTCCGTTTCGTTTTGTGTGTATATACGTCCCTCTATCCGCAGTTAATATCAAGTCATTACTGCAAAATAAATTTACAATATTTCACACAAAGGGAGGACTGTTTTCAGTCCCCGTTATGCTGTCTTTTCACTCCGTGAATCGCCTGAATAATCCGCTCCTGTTCTTCAGCACTGACACCCAGCCCCTCAAGAGCCTCACGTGTTCCGCAGTCAGGACAAATCAGCGTTCTGTTGTCCTTTCTTGAAATTGCAGGTCCCTCGTTATAAACCTTTCCGCACACAGGGCATACCATGGCCTTTCCTGTTTTGTTTCCTTTCATTTTTCCGCCTCCGCAAAGCTGTATTCAAATGCTTCATTAAGAAAGCTCCGGTCAAAATTCATGTCTTTATATCCCTTTTGACACACCGCCATATAAAAAGGCGAAGGAATGCCGTAGGGTCTGTTTTCATTCATCACATAGCAGAATCCCGTTCTGCCGTCATCAAGCTGTATCTGCTCCTTTCTGTAGAACTGCGGAAAACCTTCATAGATATCCAGTGCCTTTTCGTCTTCAGCTGTTACCAGCCACAATCCAATCGGCACACAGTGCCCTTCAGCACGTTCTATTGAAAGATACGAGCCTGTTTTGCTTCCTCGGAAAACAAGTCTGTAATCCGTAAT
>JAZRYV010000230.1:0-1929 GCA_045600925.1 Spirochaetota bacterium | reverse complement strand
ATGCTGGACATGAAGGAGATGGTTCAGTATCATTCCATTGCTGCATCAGTCGTTTCAAAAGACCCGGACAACTGGTTCAGAACGCTTGTAATAAATAAAGGGAGCTCCGACGGTGTAAAGGTCAATATGCCTGTTATAGCCTTTCAGGACGGACAGAAGGCAGTAATAGGAAAAATTTCAGAAGTCTGCGGAGGTGTGTCGCGCATTCAGCCTGTTATTTCTCCTTCTTTCAGACTTGGAGTTCAGCTGCAGGAAAGCCGTTATCCCGGACTGCTTACAGGCAAGAACGGAAGTTCATCTGTCTGTGTAATTGATTATATTTCCAAAACTGCTGTGATTCATTCCGGTGATGTTGTCTGCACATCCGGACAGGGAGGAGTGTTTCCGGAAGGTCTCATTGTGGGAACTGTCATCAGTGCTGATCTCCCTGAATCCAGTGCATATCAGCGTCTTTATGTGAAACCTTCAGTAGATTATCCGCTTATAGAAGAGGTTTTTATTATCCTTAAAGAGCCGGATGAAGAGATCCGTTCACTCATTGAGGATGCAGAATGATTTTCCGCTTTATAATCAGTGCTCTGCTGATTCTTGTTTCACTGACAGTGCAGTCTCATCCGTCTTTTTCAGCCATCAGCATCTTCGGTATAAAACCGGATCTTCTTTTTATTATAATAATATATCTGGCCTATAGAAACGGGGCTCTTTACGGAGAGATATGCGGTTTTTCAGGTGGTTTCATGCTGGATGCTGTTTCCAATGCACCTTTCGGAATGTTTACCTTTCCTGCTGTTGTCTGCGGATATCTGGTAGGGAAATACGGCAGTGATCTTTTCAAGAATACTGTTCCTACTGTAATGCTTCTTGTTTTTACTGCTTCTGTTCTTAAAGGAACAGTAACTTTTATTCTCTGCCTCATATTCAGTGAGGGATATTTTATGCAGATTTTTACAGTCGTTTTCCCGGAAGCTTTCTACAACGGACTTGTTTCTCCGCTGTTTTTCCTGGTTTTAGATTATATTTTTGACAGACATCAGGGATCAGAGGAGTTTTAATGGCAACGTCACTGAAAGTAAAGATGATGGAGGCCTTCAGAAAGAGGGTTCTTATCTACTGGGGTATTGTTGTTCTGATCTTTTTTATTCTGATATTTCAGCTCATAAGGCTGCAGCTGATTCATGGTGATTCCTACATCAGCCGGGCGAAGAGCAATATGGAAAACAATATTCCAATTCTTGCCTCCAGAGGCGAGATTTATGACCGGAATTTCAGTACAGACAGGGAAAATATCACCATTGTTTCCAACAGACCTGCATTTAACATTACAACTATTCCATCCAGATTTGAATCAAAGGAGCAGATGAAGTCAGTCATTCATAATCTGGCATCTCTGCTTAAAATTCCTGAAGAAAATCTTATGCAGGAAATCCGTTCAAAAAATGAATGGGAACGTATTCATCTTGTGGAGGACGTTGGATTTGATGTAATTGTAAAAATTGCCTCCCATGAGTCCCTTTTCAGAAATATTGACTGGGAAGATGCTCCTGTTCGTGTATATAACTACGGCAGCATGTTTTCCCATATAACAGGGTATATAGGAAGCATCAGTCAGAAGGAATACGGCAGGCTGAAAAATCAGGGATACAGAACCTATCACAAGATCGGAAAATCAGGCATAGAAAGTCAGTATGACTCCGTGCTGAGAGGTCGTGACGGATACATAAAACGTATTGTGGATGTAAGGAACCGTATTGAAGATGAATCGACAGGATCTGTGCCCCTGGCAGGCAGTAATCTGGTTCTTACAATAGATTATGAAGTTCAGAAGGCCGCCTGGGATGCAATGAAAGACAATATGGGATGCGTTATTGTTCTGAAGCCTTCCACAGGCGAGATCATTGCCATGGTCAATAAGCCGGATTTTGACCCCAA
>JAZRYV010000229.1:0-1032 GCA_045600925.1 Spirochaetota bacterium | reverse complement strand
GCTGCCTGCAGCGGTGTTTTATTTCCTAATGCTTCGCACGGGCGGTCTCCTACGCCGTCGATTATGAGAAGAAGAATTTTAGATGCAGTCATGATACAATCTCTATGATAGATATGTGTATTATATTTGACGTTTCAAGGGAAAAAGGATAGGGGAGATTTGTAACTTTCAGCCCCTTCATTTTTCTATACGAATTTACCCTTCCCTGTGCGTTTTGACTGCAGAAATGCACACTGACAAAACCAAAACCCTTCTTTTCAGATAAGGAGATAAACAGTTACGGGAATTTAAGGGGATTCTGTTCAACAACTGGAGACAGATGTGCATACTGCAGATACAGGCGTCTTACCAGTACCTGTTTTCCTGTTCATAGGATTTAGTCACTCTTCTTTTCATCAGGATACTGTTGAGCATACCGCCGCTGGAATGTTTTGTAGTTGCATCCCAGTTGTCGTCCTGCGGCACTTGCGGAGATTTCATTGTTTCTGTATGCCTGACAGAGTTTTTCGAAGAGTTCTGCGTCTAAATCCTTGTACTCCGGTCCGAAGCGGGTTCCTTTGGCTCTGGCGCGGGCGATTCCTTCTGCCTGTACGGCTTTTCTGTTTGTCTGTTTCGCAGACTCGATGTCTTTTAGGAGGGTGCTTATTAGAGCTGATGAAAGTGCTGCTACGCGGTCGCTGTTGTCAGCATCTTTTGAGAGCTGAGGAAGGGTTAATTCGATGAGTTCTTTTTCTTCTGAAGAGGCGGTTCCGTTTATGTTTTCAGGACTGTTCTTTTTCGGTTTCTGCGGGAGTCTGATGATAAGGTCTGCAGTTCCGTCATAGAGTTTTGTGATGAGGGGATATACTGCCGAAGCTAAGGTTTCTTTTTTGCGGGAGGCTGATTTCCTCTTCGGATTATTTTTCGGGATTCTTTTCATCAGATCTTTTTCCGGTTTTTCTTCTGGAGGCCTGCTTTGTTATTTTTCCTCTTTTTTCTCTGCGAACTGAAGGATGTTTCTGATGGTTGTTTCGTGTCCTTCGATGATTTTTA
>JAZRYV010000228.1:0-1086 GCA_045600925.1 Spirochaetota bacterium | reverse complement strand
CTTTATTTGTTCAGAATTAATCTTCAGAGGAGAAATCCTTCTTGCAATAAAAGAAGGTTCTGCATCTTCAAGAAAGACGTCAATTCTGTCTGCAGAAACAGCAGCCGTGCCTCCGCTGTATTTCCCGAGAAACCAGCCTTCAGGAAGAGAACATCTGCCGGGCACCTTTGCCCAGCCTCTGTTTATTTCTTCACTGCTGAGGGAATAATCCGATGCCGGAAAAATTTCATCACCCTTTGCCTGGTCTTCATCAGAATACAGGAGGTAGCCGTCATCCCCGAAAAGATGATTCTTCGTCATAAATCTGTAGAGTTTTTCATCTGCAAGGAGCCAGCTGAAGCAGTCCGGGATCTGTTTCCCGTTTATATAAAGGAAATGACTTCTTCCTTCGGATCTGGATCCCCGGGATGTATATACTGTTTCAGTTTCAATCTGCAGAGCTGAAGCACAGGACATAAGCAGCAGACAGACAGTAAAAATCATAAATGCTGATGTTTTTTTCATTGTAAATACTCCTGACAGAATTTTTCCGGACAGGAACATGTTCCTGAACCTGGCATAACAGGCTGTCCTCCGGAAAAATCTCCTTTGTATTTTAATCCGCTGGGAAGAGTGTATGTTCCTTTTCCTTCAAACATGTCGTTCTTCCATTCTCCTTCATAGGATGCTCCGTCAGGAAATTTATACAGCCCATGACCTTCCCTTTTTCCTGCCTCAAATGAACCGGTGTAGATCCCTCCTTTGGGATATACTGCCTTTCCTTGTCCGGAAGGCTTTCCAAGGCAGACACTGCCTTCGTAGCAGCTGCCGCTGTAAAATTTCCAGCTTCCCTTTCCGTTTATAATGGCAGCTGCAGAACGGATTACGGCGGTCTGAATGCTTTCAGGGGAACCGAAATCTCCTGTGTACACAGAACCTTTTGCAGTTGTGAAAATCCCGGGAGATGCAGGCCGTCCGTTCCTGAATGAACCGGTGAAGGTTCCGGCCTTCATCTTCAGCGTTCCTGAACCGTTTTCCACAGCCTTAACAAAGTCTCCTTCGTAAACAGAACCGTCAGAATAAACAGCAGAACCTTTACCGTTCAGA
>JAZRYV010000227.1:0-1759 GCA_045600925.1 Spirochaetota bacterium | reverse complement strand
AAAACCGTTCTCGATACAGGTTTTCTGAAACTCATCCGCATACTGCTGCCGTTGCAGTTACAACTGTTTTGCATTTTCTACCTCATTTTGCCAGGTTGCCTTTAGCAGCCCTTCTACCAAGCTCGCCTGCTGATGGGCCTCATCAATCGTTTCCTTATTATGTTTCAAAATCGCAACCTGTTTCTCCCAGGACTGCTTCTGCACCAGAGCTACCCGCCTGGTTGGAACAGGCAGTGACTTATACTCCTGCTCTATTTGTTCCGTTTTCTCCCGAATAGAGTTTTTTAATATCGCTATATTCGTTTCCGATTCCAGTTGCAATACTCGCTTCTTTTCATTCAGTTGCTCCAGTTCCTGCTTTGCAATATTCAGCTTCTGATTCGCCTGATCCATTTCCTTCTTTGCCAGGTCTACATCGTTTTTGGTCACAACATCTACATTCTGTACATCAGACAGCTCATGATGAATACTACCGCAAACAGGGCATGGCATCCCTTCTGTTAATTCCTTTCTGAGCGCCATAGCCTGATTCTGTATAAAATCATGGTACATCTTTTCGTGGAATTTCACAGCCTCCTGATACTGCACTTCCAGTTCTTTTATTTCTTCCTGCTTTTCATGGATACTCTTTTCATACGCTTTCGCCTTACTTACCATTTGCTGTGAGTATCCCAGTTTTTTCTCCAGCTCATCTTTATGCTTTTTTAGCTCTTCGATTTCATCATACAGACTCATTCTGGCATCCAATAATGCGCAGTTTTGAACCAGCTTGTCATAACTGCTTTCATAAGTCTGATAAATCTGTACCTTTTTCTGTTCCAGCTCCAAAAGCTGTTTACACTTTTCATCGTGTGCCTTTTTTACCTGTTCTGCCTGGAATGCTTTTTTTTCGTATTCCGACTGTTTATTACTCAGAACCTGATAGGCCGCATTGACCTTGACAGCCCTTTGTGCCTGTTCCAGACTATGTTTCCTCTGCTGATGCGCTTTTTCACTTTCCTTAAGTTTTTGTTCATATGCTTTTGCCTTTTCCAGTTTTTCAAAGTCCTGATTAATCAGGCGCGCCTCTTCCATTCTTCTCTGAATCTCGATCAGATGCTGTTCCATTTCTTCCAGTTCTTTTTCATAGGCATCGTATTCGTTTTGCAGTTCTGAATTGATAGAAGCAATCAGTTCAAAGATTTCGTCCTTCCGGTCATCACGAAATGCGCCCTTGAGTTCCCATTCCTCTTTGTATTCTGATTCTTCCAGGCAGGATATATCTCGTATGCGCTCTGCGATTTCTTTTTCGTTATCTTCCAGTCCTGTTTTCACCTGCTTCATCATACCTTCAATCTGAGCTTCGATTTCAGAATAAATATGCGTATCGATAATCTTGGCAAAGATTTCTTTTCTCTTTTTCGACTCTGCATGCAAAAGCTTCATAAAATCGCCCTGAGCCAGCATGGCAATCTGCGTAAACTGCTGACAATCAATACCGATGATTTCTTTGATTTTTTCGTCGGTTTCCTTTTTCTTGCCTCCGTATATCGTGCCATCAGGCAGTGTCAGTTCCACACTGGGCTTTAACGGAGTTTTTTGCGGCTGCATAGTAACCGCTGCATCTTCACCTACTACTTTTTTATAGCTGGTTTGTTCCGGACATCTGACAATGCGATATTCTTCCTTTCCAATGCGAAAGACAAACTCTACCTGTGTTCTTTCTCCCGGAAGCGCGTATTGACTGATCATCATCTGACTGCTTCTTTTACCGCCGCTG
>JAZRYV010000226.1:0-2177 GCA_045600925.1 Spirochaetota bacterium | reverse complement strand
TATTTCAAGCTCATCTGTATCATTTATTATTATTGCAGAAACTTCATTGTTTATACTTGTTCTGAAATATTTGTCCAGAGTAAAAGAAGAACTGTATCTTACAAGGTATCCGGTTCCAATTTCTCCCTGACTGTCTTTAAGACCTGAAAAATTTCCGGCAGCATATATATTTCCATGACTGTCAAATTCAATATCATTTATATAGACATCATCGACATCATCCAAACGAACATTGCTGCATGGAACTGCATCAGGAGAAATTACTGATGCAGTTAATGTTTCTTCATCAAAAGTTATTTTTATTAAATATTTCGCTGGATTTCCGCTGCATTCAGTAAAATAACCGCCGGCAAAAATATCTGTTCCATGTTCTGTTCCCTGTAGTTTTAATACATTGATCGTATTGTTGAAAATCAGAGGCTGAAAAATCAGGTTTTCTTCTTCATCTTTTTCAAGAGACCCGTCGGAATTCAGCCGTATCAGATAAACATTTACAATCTGAAAGTCTTCTTCTTCACCTGTTCCTGTAATATTATAAGAAGTAACAGCCATCAGTATTTTCCCGTCATCCTGCAGAGCCAGAGCTGTAGCCATGGACTTTTCTCCTGTATCTTCAGGTGCATACTCAGCTTTTGAGACAGCCTTAAACTCTGTATCAACAGTTCCGTCTTCATTCAGCCGAACAAGACAGTGTGCTGTGGAGCCGTTAAATTTATTAAAATCTCCTGCCACCAGAATCTTTCCGTCCGGCTGTATCAGAACTGCATTTACATCTCCGTCTGGCCCGGTATTCCCGGAGCCAGACTCCGTTCCTGCTTTAAAAGAATCGTCGATTCTGGCTGTTGAAACCCATCTTGCATACAGATTTATATCGGAATCTGTCAGTGTTATATAGTTTCCTGCTCTGTATACTGTTCCTGTAAGATCAGATTCAGTATTCCATCCGCCGAAAATATGACCGTCTTTTACAATTCCCCCTTCGTTTCCTCGTACCTGGACAGAAGCACCGGTTTTATACCATGTTTCTATGGGAATACTTCCTTCCCCGGTTTTGTTTCCGTTTCCGTTATATTTAATTGTAAACCCAGGAGTCCATTTTGCATAAAGACAGATATTTTCTGCCACAGTAATTGATGAACCAGGAGTATAATCTGTACCGCTCCCGTCCGGTTCACTGTTCCATCCGTCAAAAACATATCCGTCCCTGACAAGGAGAGTGCTGTTTGTCATTATAATGGCATAGCTTCCTTCATAATAGGACTGATCATCAACGGGAGCTTCTCCTCCGGTGTTCTGATTTCCGTTATAGGTTATATGAAATGATTCTTTTTCGATCCACTGTGCGTAAAGTGTAATATCCTGATCTGTTAACTGAATTTCGCTCCTTGCACTGTACGGTGTACCGGTACCGTCTGCAGAAGTATTCCATCCGGCAAAACTGTAACTGCTTCTGGCAAGTCTGCCGCTATTTCCCAGAACCACAGCCTTTGAATCTTTAGGATACCAGCAGCTTCCGTCAGGGACTTCTCCGGATTCGCTTCCGTTTCCGTCATATTTTATCTGATAGCAGGGAGCATCGTCAGAAACGGTGGTCCAGGATGCATACAGGACAGTATCCTGTTTTATCTGAAAAGTCTGTCCGGTAGTGTATTTTTCGCCTGATTCCGTCATCCATCCTGTAAAATGACAGTTTTCCTTTTCTATATTATTTGGATTTCCGAGAACTGTAACAGTCTGATCAGTCAGATAATAATTATCATCAACAGGAACATCCCCTGTCCCGCCGTTTTCAAAGTATTCAACTCCCCAGCATACAAAATAATAGCTGTCTTCAGAATTCTGTGCATTTATTACCGAATCAGGAGGAAATCTTCCGATGCAGGATGAAGCAAAAAAAGAAATTATTATAAGGAAGAAAAGAAGGTATTTTTTATTCATGGAATTACCTGAAAACACATTTTATTAAAAATGCTGATAAGATAATTAAACTTATAATTATGAATTTGTCTGTTTTCAGCAGCCCCCCTATTACCATAGTGTGCTGCAGATATCCTTATTATAACTAAATCAGCGATTTCTTAAAAAGAATAAATAAAGCCTGTTATTTTTCAACAAGAATTTATTAAAAAAGCAGAATAAAGCAGTAAAAAAGTATTTTTTTAAAACTCTTTATTAAT
>JAZRYV010000225.1:0-1564 GCA_045600925.1 Spirochaetota bacterium | reverse complement strand
TATTCTCTCAGGAGCCATTTCTTCAATGCAGCTTATCATCTTAGGGTGAATGCCTGTTCTGGGAGGATCCATTATCAGGGTGTCGTATTTTCCTCTGTTCTCCAGAATGTGTTCCTTTGCATCCCGGCAGATGAAATCCGCATTGGCTGTGCCGTTGATTTGGCGGTTAATTTCTGCTGCAGCCACAGACTCTTCAGAAATCTCCACTCCTGTAATATGGCTGCAGCTTCCTGCTGCAAACAGAGTAATGCTTCCTACTCCGGAATACAGATCAAGCACTCTGCCCTGAACATGGCTCTTTATGTATCTGTACATTTCCAGTGCCGTCAGAGAGTTTGACTGGAAAAAGGTGTTGGGGCCTATTCTGTATTTTATGCCGTCGAAATTTTCTTCAATGTATCCCTGTTTAATGTGGCTGATGACACTGCCGTAGCTTATATCTGCCAGACCGTCGGACAGGAGCACAGACATGGAGGTGACCTTTTCCGCAATGGCAGGAATAATGCCGGAAATTTTATCCATATCATCCATTGATGAAACCACCAGGTTCGCCATAATTTGTCCTGTAAAGCGTGCCTGTCTCAGCACAATGTACCTCAGACATCCCTGATGTTTAAGGTAATCGTATCCTTCCACCTGCGAAGTCAAAGGACGGATTTCTGTGTAGATCTGCTCCATCTTCTGCTGCATAAGAGGGCAGGCTGTCACATCCACTACAAACTTATAGGAACCGGCTTCCCGGAGCCCTGTTTTCCCGAAGGCGCATACCATGTCCATACGGTTCCTGTATCCGTAGGGTTCTGTGCCGTGAACAGGACCCACCTCTGTAATGCCTTCCAGCAGTGTGGAAAGATATTCCTGTTTAAGCAGGAGCTGATTTTCATAGGGAATGTCCTGAAACATGCATCCGCCGCATTTCCCGAAATGTGGGCAGTCAGGAACAGCTCCGCTGCCTGCGTATTTTTCTGCAAGAGCAGAGAAGTATTTCTTTTTTTTCTTTTTCATTGTATCCTTCGTGAATAAAAAACTGTTTTCTGCCGGAAAGCTCTGTCAAGAATTATTGCAGATCCGGAAACAGATTCCGGACCGGAATCTGTCCTCCACTGTCCGGGAACAGACAGACCTGGCAGTCTTCCATAAAACGGCTGCGGAAAAGGTCCGTTTCCGGGAAAAAAATGCCTGTGTGCTTCAGGTCTGACTGTTCCGCCTTGTCACCAGGGGCCGGGGCTTTTTTATTAAAGGCTTTAAGAATTCTTTTCCTTCCGCAAACAGTAAATTCATCAATAAGAAATTTAGGCAGACGGTGGCCCCGGCCTGAGGAGAACCAGTCCCAGCGGAGACAGTCCTTTAAAACAGGAACCAGTTCCGGCCTGTTCTGCCGGATATATGCAAGGATGAATTCCCCTGTAACAGGCCATGCAGTGGCGGCTTTAAGGCCGGAATGTTTCTGAAATTCAGCAAGACTTTTCATGAGAGAAAAGGGCTTCATAAGTGATTCCAGCATGGCAAGGGATGTCCTGAATCCGCCTGAATTGTATATGCAGTCGGTCATGGCTTCTATTCC
>JAZRYV010000224.1:0-1485 GCA_045600925.1 Spirochaetota bacterium | reverse complement strand
AATTGTTTTACTTCTTCATCAGACAGGATCCATTTTCTGTAGGGATCCATAAGATGAGAAGTTGCTGTATTGCATATCTCTGCAATTTTTTTCTTTCCGATTACTTCTAAAAATTCATCAGTGCTGTTCCAGCTGTCTATATACTTTTCCCTGAATTCCTTAAAACCTTCATCTGTAGCCATGCAGTCATTCATGTAGTACATCTGCTCTGAATCACTGTCATAACAGCCTGTTGAACACTGAGGCCATGCCCCCATTGGCGCATATACAACTGCATCCACCAGAAAATCCGGAATTCTTACAAGGTTCGGGAACTGGCGCATGCAGTCAGTATCTACAATATGATCAGCCTGAAGAATGACCTTCTTTGATGCTCTGGCCAGTTCAAATCTGCACCATTCAGATCCAAGCATTATGCAGTTTCCTTCCTTGTCAGCCATGGTAACATGGATTGATGAAACTTCCGGTTTCAAAGGAGAAACAACAAAGGCCTTTTTCCCTGTAAAAGGATCGGTCACTTCAGGGAATTTTGTTTTACATGGATACACGTCCTTATTAAAACCGCTCATCCATTCAATATCAGTTCCAATGCCTGAAGTCACCGGACAGAAAGGCCAGTTCATGGCACCTGCAAGAAGCCTGAAAGCAAAAGTAAGATTGGAATAATCTTCTATCTCCACTCTTCCTTCCTGTACTGCACGTCTGACTCCTTTTGGAAAACCGTAAACTTCCAGTCCGGAAAAAGCTATCTCGATTTTATCCACAGCTCCTGCCGCACACAGGAGATTAAGCTGCTGAGTACAGCAGTGCTCAAGAATATGTATATGCTTAATTCCCCGGCGGACAAGTTCCCTTCCGAAAGCAAGGGAATCGCTGCCCACAGACACACCTGCTCCGTGAGAATAAAGCATACCATCGAATGCATATTTTTTTACTGCATCCTGAACCGTCATCAGCTTATTCATTTAATTCCTCATTATGTCTGTTTTTCTTCTTCTGTCTTTTTAAGACTCTGCTACAAAACAGTCAAGAACCTTTTGCTGCCGGGAAAAGAGTCTGATGCGTTCTTTCAGTTCTTTTTCTTTCTCCAGAAAGATGAGATGTCAGAAGAATATTCCTTTCTGAAACCTGCCTTTTCCAGGGCATGACCTGTAAACATGTCTTCATTAAGAACTTCCATAACAACAGCCTTTACTCCCTGGTCGAAGGCCCAGTCAGAAAGAGCGGAAGCTGCCTCATCTGTAAATCCGGATGCCACATAGTACTCATGGATTCCGAGAGCAAGTTCAGCCTGACCGGAAGCATCCGGACCTCCGAGGAATGATGCATTTCCCACACAGATATTGGCTGATTTTAGTATTAAAGTCCAGTCAGTAAACCATTGAAATTTTTCAGGGACAGCACAGGCCCGGCTGTACAGCCATTTCATTGCTTTCTTTGTTTCGTTCTGAAGTTTTTCGTTTGATATTTCCAGTCCAAGATTTT
>JAZRYV010000223.1:0-2201 GCA_045600925.1 Spirochaetota bacterium | reverse complement strand
CCTTCTGATAAAACTGCTCAGTTTTCTACAAATGCTTCAGCTGCATTTACATCTTCTTACCAGGTTCTGACCCTTCTTGCTGAAGATCCTGAAAAAGAAGAAACAGATAATATCATTTACACATCCATTACTTTCAGATCTGCAGGTACTAATATTTCTGTTTCCTTTGAAAATGTGGGACTTTGGGCTTACTATCCAAACCGCCAGAACTGGAACAGAGAATAGACTGGAGTGTAGATTTGGCTGATCCGTTATTTGCTCAAAGTACTGTTTCTTCAGAGCCTCTGGCTGCCCGCATGCGGCCTAGAAATCTGGATGAGTATATAGGGCAGAATCATATTGTGGGGAAAGGCAGGCTTTTACGCCGCGCCATCCAGGCGGATCAGCTGACTTCTGTAATATTTTACGGACCGCCGGGCAGTGGAAAAACAACTCTGGCCCGGGTTATTGCAAATCACACAAAATCAAATTTCATTACACTTAATGCCGTTCTTACCGGTGTGGCTGATATTCGTGAAGCTATAAAAAAAGCTGAGGAACATAAAAATCTATATTCACGCAGAACCATCCTGTTTGTAGATGAAGTTCACCGCTGGAATAAAAGCCAGCAGGATGCACTTCTTCCCTGGGTTGAAAACGGAACCATTATCCTTATTGGGGCTACAACTGAAAATCCATTTTTTGAAGTAAATAAAGCCCTTGTAAGCCGTTCCCGGGTTTTTCAGCTTAAAGGTTTGACAGAAGATGATTTACATAAAGCTGCTCTTCAGGCTATTACAGATAAGGACCGCGGTTACGGAAACTGGAAGGTAGTTTTTGAAGAAGGGGCTCTGGAGCATTTAATTGAAACTGCAAACGGAGATGCCCGTTCTTTGTTGAATGCCCTGGAACTGGCTGTAGAAACTACTCCGGAAAAATGGGACCCTAAAGCTTTAACGCCGGTTCCAGCCTATGGAACTGAAATTTTTATTTCAAAAGAAACTGCAGAAGAATCCATTCAGAAAAAAGTTGTTCTTTATGACAGGGATGGAGATTATCATTATGACATTATCAGTGCATTTATAAAATCTTTGCGGGGGCGGGATCCTGATGCCGCTTTATACTGGATGGCCAGAATGGTCCGGGCAGGTGAAGATCCTCATTTTATTTTCCGCCGCATGCTTATTTCTGCCTGTGAAGATACCGGACTTGCGGATCCTCATGCTATTTCTGTTGTTGAAAGTTGTGCAGCGGCTTTTGACCGGGTTGGTTTTCCGGAAGGAAATTATTTTCTGGCTCATGCAGCTTTGTATCTTTCTACCTGTCCTAAATCTAACAGTTCCATGGCTTTTTTTGATGCCATGACTTCTGTTGAAAAAGAAGATATGGATATTCCAAATCACCTGAAAGATCCAAGCCGGGATGCAGAAGGCTTTGCTCATGGTTCCGGGTATCTTTATCCTCATGCTTACCGTGATCACTGGGTTGCACAGCAGTACCTTCCTGGAAAACTTGCAGGCCGTGTTTTTTATACTCCTACATCCCAGGGGTATGAAGGGGAAATCCGCAGTGATGTTTTGAGTCGCCGCGAATTGCAGATTTCGTCAATTCTGGAAGAAAAGGAAGGCGGTGAAGGGCAGAAGTTTCCCGAAGATTCTGCAGAAAGAATTTCTGACTGGTGGATTGATTTCCATTTTAAAGCCGGGGATGAAAAAAAAGAAGAAAACCTTACTTTTACTCCAAAAGATCAGGCAAAAGAAAATAAACTGACCCGGGCTGATAAGTTCTGGCAGCAGAGACTTGATTCAAACAGGGCAGAAGTCCTTTTAAATATCCGCGATACAATGATAAAGATGGCAGAAGTGGTGCGCCATCACAGAAGTCTTGTATTGAATGCAGATTCCGGTTTATTAATCTGGGAAATTGCCAGAAAAACTCCTGAAGGCGTTACCTGTGGAGTTTGTAAAACTGAAGCCGGGCTGAAAGTGATAGAACAGTACGGACAGACTCTGGATGATCTGGACAGACCTCTTCTTTCCTGCATAAAAGGAACTTTTGGTGAAAATCTTCTGGAGTTTTACCGGAAAGGAACTGTTTTTGACAGACTGTTCCAGATAGATCCTTTTACAAACAGACAAAATATAGAAGAAACTGCAGTTTCCCTTAAAAAGGCTCTGGAAGATGAAACTGAATGCCTTTCTGAAGACTGGCGGCTTGTTCTG
>JAZRYV010000222.1:0-3743 GCA_045600925.1 Spirochaetota bacterium | reverse complement strand
TTTTGATACTGTCCTGTATTTTAAAGGGTCTGAGGGAACAGGCTCTGCATTCGTAATCTTTCCGTCTTCAGAAGTAATCCTGTAAGTACAGCCGTGAATAAGAAGATTCTGCACAGGATATTCATCCTTAACTGAATCCTTTCCTGTCTTCTCAGGCAGGCTTCCTGCTGCAAGAAGAACCTTCCGGTCCTGAGCCTTAAAGAAAAAGGCCGGGGTATCAGAGGAAAGAACATCCTCCCGCAGAGCCCAGACTCCTCCCTGAACTCCCACGTATTCTGCATTGAATATTTTTGTATCGGAAAGGTCCACCCTGTTGTGCCACAGAACAAAAAATGCCGCACATACTCCGGCGAAAACCACAAATGTGACAATCCTTTCCACCTTCAAAAATTTCTCAAGTTTCATAAATCCTCCAGATTATGCTCTTTCATTGAATCAGCTGCTTTTTTCAGAAAATCCAGTTCTTCACCGGAAGCTGTCTCACACAGGCTGTTCAGTGCTTCCAGAACCTCCTGCCGGTCTCCCCGGATCTTCATCAGCCATATTATAACCTTTTTAACAGAAAGTGATTTTTCGTTTCTGCAGCATTCCGCAAGGTATTCTGTTCCAGGAACGGGACCTTCCGCAAGTCCGTAGTATCCGGTAATCCGGTCCAGTTCATTCCTGCTGTTTATGAGACCTGCAGTTTCATAAAACTGAACAGCAGGTCTGTACAAAAGAGTCAGAACTGAAAGCTTTCCCCTGTACATCCCTTCTATCATATTTCTTCCTGCAGCAGAACCAAGAAACAGACCTGCTGAAAGAAAAAGCAGAAAGAAGGAAAAATACAGCACTATATTTTTAGACTTACGGGTCATTTTTCTTGACAAAACTGGCTATGGCTGAAAATTAAAAGCGTTAATTAATCTTTTATCAGCCGGGGCTGAAAAAAATCAAGCAGTTTTACGGCCAGAGAGGATCATATGGAATACGAAGCGGTCATAGGTCTGGAAGTTCATGTCCAGCTCAATACCGAATCCAAAATATTCTGCAGCTGTCCCACAAAGTTCGGCGCAGAACCAAATACCCAGACCTGCCCTGTGTGTCAGGGACATCCGGGAGTACTTCCTGTTCTGAATCAGGAAGTTCTGAAAAAAGGAATTCTGGCAGGTCTTGCCCTCAATTCCAGAATATCAAAATTCAGCAAGTTCGACAGAAAAAACTATTTCTATCCGGACCTTCCAAAGGCTTATCAGATATCCCAGTTTGATAAACCGATCTGTCTTGGAGGGTACATTGAAATCAGCACTCCGGAAGGACCAAAAAAAATAGGCATTACACGTCTTCATCTGGAAGAGGATGCCGGAAAGCTGATCCATTCGGACGATCCAGCCCATGAAGTGTCCTATGTGGATCTTAACAGAACAGGTGTTCCTCTGGCAGAAATCGTTTCCGAGCCTGATATGCGAAACGGTGATGAAGCCTATGAGTACCTGTCTAACCTTAAGTCCATTATGAAATACATAGGTGTTTCCGATGTCAACATGGAAGAAGGAAGTCTGCGCTGTGATGTGAATATTTCTGTCCGTCACAAGGGAGAAACAAAGCTGGGACAGAAAGTGGAAATCAAGAATCTCAACAGCTTCAAGGCAGTAAAGGCTGCCATAGCCTATGAATTCAGCCGTCAGAAGGACCTGTGGGAATACGGCGATCAGGACCAGATCATTCAGGAAACCAGACTCTGGAATTCAGACAGAAATGAAACTGTAAGCATGCGTTCCAAGGAATCAGCAAACGACTACAGATATTTCCCGGATCCGGATCTTCCTCCCGTGATTCTGGATGATGAATATATTGAATCCATACGAAAAACACTTCCGGAACTTCCAAAGGAAAAAAGATCCCGTTTTACAGAACAGTACGGCCTGACTGAAGCTGATGCATCTGTTCTCACATCTGTACGGGAACTGGCTGATTATTTCGAAGAAACAGTAAAGGCCGGTGCAGCAGCACAGAAGGCTGCAAACTGGATCCAGAGCGAAGTTCTGGCAAAGCTGAATGATCCTGAGAAAATTCATGACTTCATCATAAAACCGGAGATGCTGGCTGAACTCATTTCTCTGATCGAAGACAGCACCATAAGCGGAAAAATTGCCAAGACCGTGTTTGCAGCCATGCTTGAAACAGGGAAAACACCGTCAGTTATTGTAAACGAGCAGGGACTCAGACAGGTAACTGATACATCTGCAATTGAACCCGTTATACAGAAGATTCTGGATGCAAATCCCCAGTCTGTAAAGGACTATAAGGACGGAAAGGCAAAGGCTCTGGGATTCCTTGTAGGGCAGATAATGAAGGAATCAAAAGGAAAAGCAAATCCTCAGATTGTAAACGAATTACTGAAGAAAAAATTAAGCGAGTGATAAAATGAAAGCATTGACAGACATTAAAATTCCAGGTGTGGAAAAGACCTACAGCGGAAAAGTCAGGGACATTTACGATGTGGATGATCAGCACATGATCATTGTGGCAACAGACAGAATTTCCGCCTTTGACCATATTTTCCCCAACGGGATTCCCAATAAGGGAGTTATTCTCAACACCATATCCAACATGTGGTTCAAAAAAATTAATTTTGTTGAAAACCATATTGTTGAGACAGATGTAAAAAATTTTCCAAAACCTTTCTGTGATTTCCCGGAACTTCTTGGCGGCAGAAGTGTTCTTGTCAAAAAAGCAAAGCGGGTGGATTTTGAATGTATTGCAAGAGGATACATTATCGGATCCGGCTGGAAAGACTATCAGAACACAGGAGCAGTCTGCGGAATAAAACTTCCTTCAGGTCTCCGCATGGCAGACAAACTTCCATCTGTTCTGTTCACACCATCCACAAAAGCAGATGCAGGACACGATGAAAACGTATCACTGGATTATATGATCAAAGCTGCAGGAAAGGATACTGCCAAGCAGATAGCATCCCTGACAGTAAAGATCTATGAATTTGCAAGGGACATAATGGATCCTCTGGGAATCATTCTGGCAGACACCAAGTTTGAATTCGGAATTCTCAACGGAAAGGTCATCCTTATAGATGAAGCCCTTACACCGGACAGCTCCAGATTCTGGGATAAGTCAAAATACGCACCAGGATCTTCTCCTGTAAGCTTTGACAAACAGTTCATCCGTGACTATCTGGATACCACTCCATGGGACAAGAATTCAGCTCCAAAACCTCTCCCGGATGAGATTGTTGCAAAAACAAAGGAAAAATACGAAGATATTCTGGAACGTCTTAAAAAGATGTAATTCATGCAGAACAAGCCTGCCTTACGGCAGGCTCTTTTTTCTCTGCTGTCTGACGCAGGGTCTTTTTTCGTAAAAACTGCTTATTGGTCCCCTAAATACAGAGAAAGTCGTTCGGGCTAAAAGGATATACCTCACTTCAGCATAAATAGTGCATACAAGAAATTATTTAAGAGCTTCCACTTCTTCCGGTGAAAGCCCAGTTGAACAGGAAATAACTGAAACAGAAACACCGTTTTTTATAAGATTTTTTGCAGTTTCAAATTTAGCTTTTTTTTCACCAAGAGATATTCCTTCTTCACGGCCTTCCTCAAGGCCTTCGGCCCTTCCTTCTGCTCGTCCCTCGGCCCTTCCTTCTGCCCTTCCTTCTGCCCTTCCTTCTGCCCTTCCTTCTGCCCTTCCTTCTGCCCTTCCTTCTGCCCTTCCTTCTGCCCTTCCTTCTGCCTTTGCTTCTTCTCTGG
>JAZRYV010000221.1:0-1593 GCA_045600925.1 Spirochaetota bacterium | reverse complement strand
TCTGTTTTATTTTCGGATCCGTGTTTCATAAGACATCTTTTTAATGATGCTGTTTTGTAATATCCTTTTCCTCCTGAAGGGCAGTTCGTTCCTGAAGGCATTCCTGATATCATACAGTAATCCGATTCAGTAACGCTGCTGCTGCCGGGAAAAAAATGTCCGGACTGATTTTCCTGTATATATTCTCCGATGATCTCTTTCCATGTTCCTGCAGAGTTTATTGATCTTACAGCCGATGAGTTGATGCTGTTTTCATATCCTATCCATATTGCCGAAACAAAATCCGGAGTAAGTCCGGCAAAAAGGAGATCCCTGTAGTTTTCTGTAGTTCCGGTCTTTCCGCATACTTCTGTATTTTCTATGTCTGCCTGTTTTCCTGTTCCGTCATTTATTACGTTTCGAAGCATTCTGTTAATAATAAAAGCGGTGTCTTCGCTGATCGCTTCAGTGCCTTTCATAGTTTCATTTTCCATTATGACCTGTTCTGAATAACTGTATTTTATTCTGCTGATGATATGAGGTGTAAAATACATACCTCCGTTACCGAAAGGAACATATGAAGCATCAATGTGGATAAGGTCAGTTCCTGTTCCGGAAGCACCGACACTAAGAGAGGCATATGTCAGATCAGTGGAAGGATCCAGTCCGAGTTTCATCCTGTCATTAACAAAGCTGTAGACATTTTCTGTGCCGAAGCTGCTGCAAAGATATGCGGGAAGTGTGTTAAGCGATCTGCTCAGAAATTCGTTTACAGTCTTTAATTCGTGCGAATATGTCCCGTCATAGTTTTTAGGCCAGGGCTCACCGTCTTCATCAGTCAGCGGAGGCTCGTCCTTATAAAATGATGACCAGGTCATCAGGTCATTTTCAATTCCGTATCCGTACACAGAAAGAGGTTTTATTGCCGATCCCGGCTGACGGTGTGCGTCTGAAGCATTGTTCCAGCAGAAGGATCCGGGTTTTTCACCAACAGCACCGACTATTCCCAGTATGCGTCCCGAATAATCCATAACGGTAAATGCCGACTGTATCTCTTCTTCACAAGTATTTCCGTCCTGATCTGTATAGTAAGCCGGTTCGTATGTAAACAGCGAACGGTCTGAGTATTTTTCCTCCAGTAAGGACTGTATTTCCGGGTCAGCGGTTACAAATATCTCATATCCGCCGTTCATAAATTCTTTCATAGCATCTTCACGGGATATGTTTTTTTCTATGCATATATAGTCACAGAACTCTGAAAGAGCAGTATCGGTTACCCAGTCTGAAGGTTCAGGGTTTTCAAAATCATTTATACAGGAAATTATACGTTCACGGCTGTCGGAAGATACATACAGATTTATTCTTTCTGAAACAGCATTTTCATATTCTTCAGGAGAGATAACACCTGCCTCAAACATTTTTCTCAGACAGTATCTTTTACGGTTTTCGTTTTCAGTTCTGCTGTTTACAGGACTGAATCTTTCAGGATTCTGAGGTATTGCCGCAAGCGAAGCTGCTTCAGCAAGTGTCAGTTCGGAAGCGTGTTTGCCGAAAAGGCCGATAGAAGCTGATTCGATACCGTACAGATTGCATCCGCTGTATGTCTGTCCGAAA
>JAZRYV010000220.1:0-4320 GCA_045600925.1 Spirochaetota bacterium | reverse complement strand
CGGAAAACTTATTCCCGGATCAGGATGTAATTTCCGGCTCCCAGACCATTGATCTTGGAATGCATCAGGACCTGTATCAGACAGATGAGCATGATATTCTGTTTTCTGTTTCAGTTGGACCTTTTAAGGGGAAAAAGCAGGCTGAAAAAGTTCTTCCTGTCCTTAAAAAGATAGGGCCTGTCACTACTTTTCTCAAGAACGAAGGATTTTATCACTATACAGGAAAATACAGAACCGCCAGGGAAGCTGCAGACATAAAAGTCCGCATAGCAGAGGAATACGGGATAAACGGAACTGTTGTAAGGTTTTCCAAAGACGGAAGCCGGACCTTCATTTACGGTGAGGACAAATAATGGATACACCAGCAATGACACCCATGCTGAAACAGTACATGGACATAAAAAAGAATCATAAGGATGATATTCTTCTTTTCCGTCTTGGTGATTTGTACGAAATGTTTTTTGAAGATGCCTTTGAAGCTTCAAAGATTCTGGATATTGTCCTTACATCCAGACAGGCAAATGTTCCCATGTGCGGCATTCCATATCATGCTGTGGACAGCTATGTGGCAAGGCTGATCAAGGCAGGAAAGCGTGTTGCAGTCTGTGAGCAGATGGAGGATCCTGCATCCACAGACAAACTGGTTGCCAGAGAAGTTGTCAGGATCATCACTCCCGGAACACTCGTTGACGCAGATCTGCTTCAGACTGATGACAATAACTTTCTTGCAGCAGCAGTTCTGACTAAAAAACGGATGGGACTTGCCTTTGTTGATGTTTCCACCGGAGATTTTTTTCTTTCCTCCATGGAAAGATCCCCTGAGCTCTTCCGTATTGAAATAAACCGTTTTGAACCTGCAGAAATTGTCATCAACGAAGAGGAAAAGGAGGATCCGGAATTTACGGATTACCTGAAAGAAAAGAACATCGCAGTCTACCGCATCAGCCAGTGGCTCTATGATCCGGACTACATGCTGAAACTTGTTGAAGAAACATACGGGACAGCAGGAGTCAAAGGCCTTGGGCTTTCTGATGAGACTGATGTGGTCACTGCCGGAGCCGTCATTCAGTACCTCAGGGATACACAGAAGTGTGCGGTGGATCATCTGAAGGCTCCGAAACGGATGATTTCCTCCGACTGCATGATACTGGACGAAGCCACAGTTTCAAGTCTTGAACTTACTGTAAATCATCAGGACGGATCACGGGACAGAACACTTTTCTCTCTTCTGAACCGGACCTGCACACCAATGGGACGAAGGACACTTGAAAGGAACCTTCTCCAGCCCCTGCTTTCTGTTCCGGAAATAGAAAAGAGGCTGGACTTTGTTGAACTCATAAAAAACGATTCAGATCTTGCGGACAGTCTGCACAGGTCACTGAAAGGAATTTCTGACATGGAACGGATTGTCTCCAGATTCAATCTTGGGAAGATCATCACCAGAAATTTTACAGCTCTTGCAGAATCCATCCGGCTGTCCATGGAAATAAAAAATTATCTCTCCATAAGCGGAAGATCCCCTGCAGTGGAAATGTCAGCTGCTATTCCTGACTGCACGGATCTTTGTAAAAGAATAGAATCAGCTGTTGCAGATGAGCCTGCTGTCACTCCGGAACAGGGCCGGGTCATAAGACCGGGATTCAGTCATGAGCTGGACCATCTGTATTCCCTGAAAACCGATGCAAAAGAATGGATGCTGAACTATCAGGAAAAACAGAAAGAACGCCTGGGAGCTTCATCTCTAAAGGTCCGCTACAACAAAATTGTGGGATACTACATTGAAATAAGCAAGGTTCAGGCAGAGAAGGCACCTGACGACTACAGAATAAAACAGACACTGGTGTCCTCCACACGTTTTACGACAGAGGAACTTCAGAAATTTGAAACCGATATCCTTTCTGCATCTGAAAGAATTATTGCACTGGAAAACCGTTTTATAAAAGAGCTGGCTGATGATATCACCGGCAGCCGGGAAACTGTTCAGAAAACAGCGGAACTCATCGGCACTCTGGACTTTTACTGCTCCCTGGCTCTTGCAGCAGAAGAAAACAATTTCACAAGACCTTCCTTTAACGAAGAAGGAATTACTGAAGTACTGGATGCAAGACATCCGGTGGTTGAAAAATACTATACGAACGAAGTTTTCATTCCGAATGACCTTCTGCTGGACAAAAAGGACAACATCATTCAGATTATCACAGGGCCAAACATGGCAGGAAAATCCACCTACATAAGGATGAGCGGAATAATACAGCTTATGGCCCAGACCGGATCCTTTATTCCTGCAAAGTCTGGAAAATTTTCCATTGTTGACAGAATTTTCACCAGAATAGGATCATCTGACAACATATCCAGAGGAGAATCAACTTTTCTTGTGGAGATGAATGAAACTGCAAACATCATCAACAATGCAACGGAAAACAGCCTTATAATCATGGATGAAGTGGGCCGTGGAACCAGCACCTATGACGGACTCAGCATAGCCTGGTCAGTAATCGAATACATTCAGAAAAACATAAAGGCAAGGACTCTGTTTGCAACACACTATCATGAACTGACAGCGCTTGGAAAGAAAAACGGAATCGTAAACTACAATGTACTGGTAAAAGAAAACATGCGCGGAGTTGACTTTCTCCACAAGGTTGTTCCCGGAGCAGCAGGAAAATCCTATGGAATCCATGTAGCCAGACTTGCAGGCCTTCCTGTTTCTGTAATCAGCCGTGCCTCCGGAATTCTTGAAAAACTGGAAAAAAACGGAACAAAAAACAGAGACAGCTTTGATGAGGGAAATCTGTCATCATCAGCCCAGCTGGACATATTCAATGCTTCAAACAACATTGTAATTCAGGCAATCGAAAAAATCGACTGCAATTCCATAACACCGCTGGAAGCCCTTAATGAACTGAACAGACTCAAAAAACTCATAAAGTAGCATAAATGGATGAATTTAAATTCTGACTGAATGCTGACAATGAAACCTGTTCTCTCTTTATCTTTATGGAAGAATTATCAGCTTCAGCATATAAATCACTAAACTAACAGGAATTAATTTATGAACTTAAACAGAAAAACATCATTTATTATTCTGCCTCTGCTGCTCTGCCTTTTTTCTTTTCTGATGGCATCAGGCTGTTCGTCTGATTCAGCAGGAAAATCAAAAAGAATCGGAATTATTGCAGCATCTGATTTTGAAGTTCAGGCTGTTAAAGACAGTCTTAAAGATGTAAAGACTGCAAAAGCTGCCGGGACACTGTATTATTCCGGTAAAATCGGCAGCCATGAAGTTATATGCGTGCAGTGCGGAATGGGAAAAGTCAGTGCGGCACTGGGAGCTCAGGCAATGATTACACAGTTTCATCCGGATGTTATAATAAACACAGGATGTGCAGGAGCTCTTTCAGAAAAACTTGAAGTGGGAGATACAGTGCTTGCCGATGTTACAGCAGAGTGGGATCTGGACACCATTCCAATAGGGAATCCAAGAGGCTATGTGACAGCAATGGACTGTGTAAAAATGTTTTCAGACCGTAAAACTACAGATGAAATTGCTGCTGTTATCGGAGACAGTGCTCATGTATTCAGAGGTCTGATTGTTTCAGGAGACCAGTTTATTGCAGAAGAATCCCAGAGAAAGCTGATACTTGACTCATTTCCTGATGCACTCTGTGTTGAAATGGAAGGGGCAGCAGTCGGACATGTCTGTGCACAGAACGGCATTCCTTTCTGTGTAATACGCTGCATGTCTGACAATGCAAACGGAGACAGCGGAGTAAACTATGCTGAATTTTCGGCTGAAGTAAGCAGAAGATCTGCAGAATATCTTCTTGATTTTCTCAGAAAATACTGAAATCTGCATGTCAAAAATATTCCATGGACTGATTTATATTTATAATAATGAAAATATTCAGCTGTATAATTGCAGGAGCAGGTCCTTCCGGTCTTTTCTGCGGATCCCAGATCCGTGCAGGACAGGATATCCTTATCCTTGAGAAGAATTCCTCCCCGGGTAAAAAGCTTCTGATTTCCGGATCAGGTCAGTGTAACGTAACCCATACAGGTGATCTTCCGGAATTTCTTCAGGCCTATTTCCATGCCGGAAAATTTCTCAGACCTGCCCTTTCCCTTTTTCCTCCGGAAAAGCTTAAGACTTTTCTTAAAGACTCAGGAGTTCCTGTTCTTGAAAGGGATGACGGAAAAGTTTTTCCTGCTTCCATGAAGGCCGAGGATGTGCTGAATGCACTTCTGAAAGCCTGTGACAGAAACAGCTGTATTCTACGTTTCAGCGAATCTGTTCTTTCTGTCAAAAAAGAAAAGGATCTG
>JAZRYV010000219.1:0-1674 GCA_045600925.1 Spirochaetota bacterium | reverse complement strand
AGCCGGAGGAGCAGTAATAGCAGGAGGGAATGTAAAGCTGGAAACAGCCGGGGATATAACCAGCGGAGGAACCATTCATTCAGAAGGGAAGCTGTACATGACAGCTTCTAATGTGAACAATCTGGGAGGTTCTATATCCGGAGATAATGTACAGATACTGGCAGAAAACAGCATAATAAACAGCAGCGGAAGCATATACGGAGCCACTAATGTGGGACTAATGACAGTCCGGGGGGATATAATCAATGAAACTGTTGTTATAAAAGAATATGATTTTGAAATTAAGAAAATAAAATTTCCCGGACAACATAAAAATAATAAACAAGATGTTAATTATGATATTGAGCACTATTTAAGTACAAGGCTTGGGGAAGAGGCATCAACAGGAAGCGGAGGCACACTTACCATATCATCCGGGCATGACTTTCTTAATAACGGAGCAGCATTGTTTTCGCAGGATGATGCCTTTATCTATGCCAATAACGACATAATATTTGATACTGTAAAAGCAGAAAAGCTGGTAAAATACCATGATGGAATAGTTCAGTCCACCACAAATCATGGCTCAACAGTAAATATAGGAGGCAATCTTGATCTTGTTTCCGGAAGAGACACATATATTGCAGGATCAAAAGTTAATGTTGAGGGAGAAGCCCGTATAGACACAGGGGGGAATTTTAATGTACTGAACGAATATGACACCTCTTTACGTGATATTACGGAAAGGAGGAAGAACTCATTTTCAACCACAACAATTCATACAGTTGATTATACAAAAAAAGCAGTGCGGTCAGAGTTTAATGCAGGCAGGATTACAGGCAGCATAGGAGGAGACTACAATCAGGTAGGAAGTGACGTAAACAGTGAAACAGATATGGAGCTTGAAATAGCCGGGAAAGAGAATATAGAAGACGCCCATGATGAAGAGCTTCATGAAAGGACAGTAACCAAGAAGGGATTCGGAGCCGGACACTCACTGTACGGAAGCAGTACAAAGCATGATTCAGTTTCTGACAAAATATCCAGCGGATCAAATATAGATGTAAAGGGAAAATATTCCTCCCATGCAGGAGGAGATGTGAACATAGCCGGAAGCAGCATAAAGGCAGAAGAAGCAGAAATAGAGGCAGGTGGAGATGTAAATATAACAGCCGGGTATGATGAGCACGAGGAAAGCCATTATGAACAGTCCGGAGGGATAGGAAGAGGAGGAAATCTGTATGCAGCAGAGGCAGAGGGAACAGGAAACGGAAGCAGACAGGTGCATGCTGAGAAAACAGAGACAAAAACATATACGGATGAGAACGGAGAAGAGCACAGTTATGAGGAAAAGACGTATGCTCAGGCCATAGAAGCATCGGATCTTAAGATAAAGAGCGGAAAGGATGTAAATATAGAGGGAGCAGAAATATCTGCAGGGAATGCAGACATAAAGGCAGAGGGGAATATAAACGTAAGGTCAGCACAGGAAAGCTCCTATGAGTATGAGTTCCACGAGGAAACAAAGGCATCCCTTGCCAATATAAAGGATATGGCCAAAAATATAGGAAAGATTGCAGTGGATCTTGGCAGGGCAGGCCGGGGAAATATGGGAAAGGCAAAGGAGCTGGTGGAAGAAGGAGGAGTATCCCTGGAACTGGCATCCATAAGCTATGATAAAACCGAGAGCAGAAC
>JAZRYV010000218.1:0-12976 GCA_045600925.1 Spirochaetota bacterium | reverse complement strand
ACAACCTTATTAGGAGCCTGGGAATCCATGTTAATGAGTCTGTCACCTTTGTAGACAGCAACAAGATCCCAGCCTGTCTTCCGAAGCGGAGAAGATGCCTTCTCCAGAATGACAGCCGCTCCTGGAATAAGAAGTTCCCTGCATCGGCCGGTATTCTTAACATGACAGATTTCAGAAATTCCGTTCACATCCACCAGAGCTTCAAAACGGTTTGGTCTTTCACGGAAAATACCGCCGGTGATATTCTTATAATTCATTTCATCCCTCTGCTGACAGAGTAACAGACCTTCAGAACAGTTCAACAAAATTACATTACATCCTTGACAAAAACAAAAAAAGAACAAGCCTGAATAAAACTGATTCAGCATCATGAGGAAAAAAATGGCAGAAAAAATACCTGAACGCAAAGAAGTAAAAAATTCCGACTGCTGGGATCTTTCCCTTATGTTCAAAAATGAAAAGGACTGGGAAGAACTTTTTTCCGGAACAGAAAAAGCTCTTGAAAAATATGAGAACTATAAAGGAAAACTGGGTTCTTCTTTTAAAACTTTTCTTGACGCAGTGCTGTTTGATACGGAAATATCCAGAAAGCTTGAAAAGATCTACACATACGCTCACCTTAAAGCAGATCAGGATCAGTCCGATCAGCATAATCTTGCTCTGTACCAGAAGGCAGTTAATCTGTATACAAAAGCCTCTGTGGAATCCAGCTTCATGACGCCGGAAATCCTTGCCATGCCTGAATCTCTGACAGAAGACTACATTTCCAGACCGGAACTGAAGGAGTATGAATTCCACTTCCGGAACATGCTCAGGAACAGGCCTCATATTCTGTCCGGAGAAGCAGAACAGATTCTGGCCATGGGAAGTGAAATGGGACAGGCTCCGTCACGGATTTTTACCCAGCTGGACAATGCAGATCTGACCTTCGGAGAAATCACAGATTCCAGAGGAAAGGAACTGGAACTTTCTCACGGGACTTTCATCACACTGCTCCACGATCCTTCTCAGGAAGTCAGGAGAAAGGCTTTTCTTCAATACTACGAAGGATATGACCGTCACAAAAATACCATCTCCACAGCTCTTGCCTTTTCAAATAAAAAGGACTGCTTCTATGCAAGGGTGAGAAATTTCAGTTCTGCCAGAAAAGCATCCCTTTTCTCCGACAATATATCCGAAGATGTTTACGACAATCTCATCTCCGCAGTCCGGAACAGCACAGAGCCGCTGTTTAAATATCTCCGTTTCCGCAAAGAAACTCTGGGACTTAAGGAACTTCACTTTTACGATACATATGTCCCCCTCATAAAAAACACAGATTTTCATATGACATTTGAAGAAGCAGTAGATACCTGTACGAAAGCTCTTGCACCTCTTGGACAGGAATACTGTGACACTTTCAGAAAAGGTCTTCTGGGAGGATGGGTTGACCGTTATGAAAACAAAGGCAAGAGAAGCGGAGCCTATTCATCCGGCTGCTATGACTCCGTGCCCTATATTCTTACAAACTACAGGGAGGACAACATTGACAGTGTATACACACTGATTCACGAGGGAGGTCATTCCATGCACTCCCTGCTGTCATCCAGAAAACAGTCATACATAAATCATGACTATACCATCTTCGTGGCTGAGGTCGCATCCACATTCAATGAAACTCTTCTTTCAGCCTATCTTCTGGATAAATACGCTGATGATGATTCCATGAAGGCCTATATCCTCAACCGTGAAATTGACAACATCCGGGCAACTCTCTACAGACAGACAATGTTTGCTGAATTTGAAAAAATCACCCATGAACTTACAGAAGCAGGACAGCCTCTTACTCTGGAAGTAATAAGACAGGAATACAGAAAACTTCTTGAGGCCTATTTCGGGGATACCATAGTCATAGATGATGAACTAACACTGGAAGGTCTCCGTATTCCCCACTTCTATTCAGCATTCTATGTATACAAATATGCAACAGGGATTTCTGCAGCCATTGCTCTGGCAGAAAAAGTACTTAAAGAAGGAACAAAAGCCAGAGATGCATACCTGAACTTCCTTGGCATGGGAGGCAGTGCTTTCCCTCTGGACGAACTGCTTGCAGCAGGAGTGGATATGAGAACTCCGGAACCGGTCCTGAACGCAGCCGCCCATTTCGCCGGACTGGTTGATGAATTCATCGCTCTTCATAAAAACTTATGAAATCAGGAGATCCGTTAAAATTCCGTCCGGAACTTTTTTCTGACTACATAAAACTTCTTCAGTCAGTGGATGGGCTGTGCGAAAAGATCTCCGGCATGTGCAGTGAAGACATTCACTGTGCATGCGGCTGCTCCTCCTGCTGCATGCCGGGACTCACACTGAGCCCGCTGGAAGCATATTACATTCTGTACTTCCGGCCGGAGCTCCCTGAAATAATTCCTGAAACGTCAGCAGACAGCTGTCCGTTTCTTGACCGGGACCGGTGCCTCATCTATGAGCTCCGGCCTCTTGTCTGCCGCACACAGGGGTTCCCCCTGCTGTACAGCAAAGATGACTCTCCGGAACTCTCCGTATGCGGGAAAAATTTTAAAGAAAAAAAATCCGTCGACAGCTCCTGCCTTGTGGACATGGACCGGATTAACCTTATTCTTGCCGTCCTGAACAGGAAATTCATGACAGAAGTTTTTCCGGAACAGAAGGATACAGCCATAAGAATTACCATGGAAGAAATCAGGACTGCGGGAAAGGACTGAAGAGGTGTTTTACAGTGCTGCCGGACATCTCCTTTTTTGACCAGAAAAGAAAAACAGATTCACAAATCTGAAATTACTCCTGATGTTCAGATGGAACCACCTCTTTACAGAAAATTCTGTCAGGATCATATTTTCTTTCTTTTATCCACGGATTTTCTTTTAAAAGATTTTCAAGTGCATGTCTGCTGCTGTCCCCGAAAACACATCCGAGCAGCTGACAGTTTTCTACATCATTGCCATCAGGGGCCTGAGTAAAACCTTCAGTTGTATAAAAAATATATTCTGCCATTCCAGATTCCCTTTAAACTTTCTTATAATTACCGTGACCTTTAAACTCTATAAATCCTTTGTCACGAAGGAATTGAAGCTGCTGCCTTATCTTATCATTAATATGACTATTCTGAGGATATTTCTGTTTAAGCTCATCAGCAAACAAATACATTTGCTTCAATGTAAACACATCATCCATTCTCTCCACAAGTTTGAGAATATCAATGATCCATCCCCGTCCTTCAATAGTTTTTGTCTGCAGATTATATACCTTCTTATATTGATCCAGAACATCTTTACTGTCTCTTGGCTCACCATTTATGACAACTGGAATTTTTGCTGAAGAAGGAATGTATTTCATCATAATATTACAGCCTTCCCAACCTGCTCTTTTTGCATTTTCTGACAAAGGTTTTCTTTTATTAATTATTTCAGGAGTAAAAAAACATCTAGGGACTATTATAAGATTATTAACCTGGTAACGATCATAGTGCATAAAAAAGAAATTTGGATTTTCCAAAGATGTTATACGAGTTATCATCGTACGATACTCACCATCAGCTATATCAGTTTGAAAGTTGTCACTTTGTCCCTTTTTGCTTTTCAGCTCATACTGAGAACGGCATTGATCACAAACAAAGTCTTTTACCGGAGCATTAGGCTCAGCTCTGCGAATAGAAACCTCTCCACAGACAGGACAAAACATATTATTTGACAGCCAGTCCTCTGTCAGCACACGAGCTATCTGGCTCGAACTTTTATAACCTTCAATTAATGATGTGTTAAATTTTAAATTCATAAATAATCATTACTGGTAACAGTTTTGATATGCATTCTTTTCTGCATCAGTCTGTACACCTGTTCATTCATGCTGTCGTATGTATCCGACAAAACAGCAGTTTTCTGCAGTATACAGACGACAGAATCAGGCCGTCAGATTTACCTTACTGAACTTTCCCTGCTCCCGGAGCAGTTTCCAGAGCCTTGACTTCGGCTGCCTTCCCTATAAATGCAGTTATGGAATCTCTGTTGTAACGGAAAATCCTTTCTATGCCTTCTTCAGTATCAGGACTGTAGGATGATGACACTTCCACTGTCATTTCAATACAGCCTGCTTCCAGAAAGCTCCAGTCCTGCATGGAGCCCTGAATCACATACCAGTCCCCTCCGTTCACCACGCCTCTGTCTGCATACACAGAATCGTATATGTCCGGCTGTTTACAGAAAACATATTCGCTGCCGGAAGACAGTCCTGCATCTCCGTATACATGGCCAAGCTCCCACAGGAGATCGTTGTTTTCAGGAACTGCATCTGAACTTTGCACATAGTCAAAGGGCAGGTTTATGACCACCTCACCGGAATGAAAACTGATGCCAAGATCAAAATTTCCGGCCAGGGTAAAATCCCTTACAGCCCTGGTCTCCGGTTCGGAAAAAGCACATGATCCCTGCCAGGAACTCCGTTCGCTTTCATCTGCCCCGTAGAAGGGAAAATTTCTGTTCAGATCAACCCCCCTGGCATTGTACCTGCGGCCGCTGCAGTGTCCGTCAGGATTCATTGTGGGAATAAAGGCAATATAATTATTATCAATAAGATCTGTTATTTCACGGTCGCCGGCCCCGTATCTGTCAAGGAGCCAGTCTGCATACCGGTACAGAATCTCCCCTGAAATATATTCATTGCCGTGAATGGAACCGGTCAGCAGCACGGCCGGCAGATCCATGTCTCTGGATGGATCTCCGGAAATAATCAGTGCATATATCTGCCGGCCCTCAGCAGATGCTCCTGTGGATACAAGAGATGTAATTTCAGGAAATGAACCGGCCTTTTCCTTAAGAAAAGATTCTGCTTCTTCAATGGTTCTGTATGGTTCAGGAACCTCTGAATATTCCCTTTCAGTAACCTGTCTGTCTCTCTGAAAATCACAGGCTGTCAGGGAAACACAGAAAATCAGGGCAGCGGCAGTGACATCAGCCGTCACCCTGAAAAGTAAACGGGCCCCCCCTGACAGAAGCCGGTTTATTTTCATAAGCTGTCTTCCGTTTCAATCCCCGACATCTTCATGGAAATAACCTTGGAAACGCCCCGTTCCTCCATTGTTACGCCGTAAATGGATTCACAGACGCGCATGGTTTTCTTGTTGTGGGAGATAATAATAAACTGCGTGTTCTTTGAAAACTCCCTGACCATTTTGATGAAACGGCCTATATTAGTTTCATCAAAAGGAGCGTCTATCTCATCCAGAAAACAGAAAGGAGACGGTTTAACCATATAGGTTGCAAAAAGAAGAGAAACCGCAGTCATGGCTCTCTCTCCTCCGGAAAGCTCCCCTATGCTCTTGGGCTTCTTTCCAGGAGGACGGACATTTATCTCTATTCCTGAATCCAGCACATCATCAGGATTAAGCAGTTCAATGGCTGCATCACCTCCCTCAAACAGCCGTTTAAAAATCTGGGAAAAATTTTTCTGAATCTCCTTAAATGTGTCCAGGAACATGGTCACAGAAGTCTTATTTATGTCATCAATGACGGAAAGAATATCCTCTCGTGCCTTCTCAATATCCTTCCTCTGATCTATGTAGTAGTCAAAACGTTTTTTTACATCATTAAACTCGTCTATGGCCAGAGGATTGACCTGCTGCTGAAGAGGCTGAATCTGCTTTTTTACAGCCTGAAGACCTTCTGTCAGTTCCGGAATCACGGCTTCGGAAGGACTGTAGCCTGACATGTCTGAAACTTTTTTTTCATATTCAGTCCACAAATATTCTTCAATTCTGTTCTTGTTCAGCTCATATTCCACAGTTGATTTATCAAGATCTGTGATACGACGGATAATTTTTTCCAGAGCCTCTTCGTCTTTCAGAGAAACATTTTTTCTGTCTCTGATTTTCTTTATAATATCTTCCTGACTTTCAGAAAGTTCCTTCTGTTCCTTAAGGAAGGCCGTACTTTTTTCACTGTATTCCACCAGACGTTTATTCCACTCATCAATTTCGGAAAGAAGCTGTCTGATATTTCTGTCTATACGGGCAATATCCTCATTCTGGCCTTCAAGCTGCATGTCTGCATCTTTCATCTGTACATTCAGATCCTGAAGTTTTCGGGTCATCCACTCAATATCGATCTCGTACTTGGAAAGATCCTTTTCGATTCTGGAGATCATGTCATTTACTGCTTCAAGCTCGGCCTGCTCCCGGATTATCACTGCCTCCAGATCAGTATTGGCTTTTCGAAGTCCGGCAATAGAGTCTGCGTGTTCCTGAATCTGACGGTCCAGAGCTTCCTTCCTGGCATGAATACCTGTCTTGTCAAAAAGAATGGAACGGAACCCGTCCTCAAAGCTTTCAAACCGGCCTACAGCATCCCTGATTACGGACATATCCACTGTCTTAAGGGCATCCAGTGCATCCTCGATCAGTCCGTCGGACAGAAATTTTCTTACAGCAGAAAGAGACTCATCAGCCTTTTCCAGAAGGCCGTGGAACTCACTCCTTACCTGCTGGCGCTGATCCTCTGAATTCTGCAGTTCAGCCTTTCTTCTGTCTATTGCCTGAATCAGCTGTCTTATGACAATTTCCAGTTCTTCCCTGAGCCGTCCCTGGGCAGTTTCATGTTCCTTAACTGACTCCCGGTTCTTTTCTATATCATCCCTGGCCTGACGGATGGCCTCCATTTTTGCCTTTCTTCTTTCAAAGCTCTGCTGTCTGGCTTCCGTATCTTCCTGTATTTTCTTTTTTACAGAAGCTGAACTGGCCTCAGTTGTTTCCTTTTCAGCAGCCAACCCCTTTTTCTTCTCAATGACTGCGGCAATTTTCTTTTCAACAGCGGCCCTTCTCTCCTGCTGTTCGGATACGGAATCCCTGTTCCGCTTTGTCCTGCCGTCAAGGTCCTCTGTACGTAATTTATAATTTTCCAGCTTTTTATCCAGTTCCCACAGCTTGCTTCTTATATTATTGAGATTTTCTTCATCAGTTTCGTTTTCCGCTGACGTTGCTGCAACTCTGGCAGAAATTTTATCCTTCTCTGCAGTCAGTCTGGCAATGTCCTCATTGATTCTGGACAGTTTTTTATCAAACTCACGGAAACGGATAATGCTGAGCTTTGTATCAAACTCTTTCAGCTTTTCTCTGAGAGCCCTGTATTCCCTGGTCTTTTCCGCCTGCTTTGCCTTAACATCCTTCTGGCGTTCCAGTTCCTTTATGATGTCATTTATGCGGCTGAGATTTTCCCTTGTTTCCTCCAGCCTTCTCAGAGAATCCTTTTTCTGAAGCTTGAATTTGGAAATTCCTGCAGCCTCTTCAAAGATATACCGTCTGTCCTCCGCCCTTTTTGAAAGGATCATATCCATCTGTCCCTGCTCCATAACAGAATAGGAGGATTTTCCTATACCTGTATCCATGAACAGCTTTTCAATATCCTTGAGACGAACAGGTGATTTGTTTATCAGATATTCTGATTCTCCGTCACGGAAAATACGTCTGCCTACTGTTACAAAGTCAGAATCAAAATCCAGCAGTCTGTTTGCATTGTCAATGGTGACCGTAACTTCGGCCATGGACAGAGGCTTTCTCAGTTCAGTTCCGGAAAAAATAATATCAGCCATCTGGTTTCCACGCAGATTTCTTGCCTGTTTTTCGCCTACAACCCATTTTATGGCATCAACAATATTTGATTTGCCGCATCCGTTGGATCCGACTATGGCCGTGATCCCCGGTTCAAATTCAACCAGTGTCTTTTCAGCAAAAGATTTAAAGCCGAAGAGCTCCATTGATTTCAGAAACATATACATACCGCCAGTATGAACTCCGTAATAACGGGAAACAGAAAAAATCTGTATCCCGTCATTATCATTAAACAGTAAATAATTTCAAGTATTTATCTTGGTCATTTTTCTCCCTCCACAAGGTTCTCTCCTGTGTCCTCATTATCCCTGATTTTCAGAACCATCCTGTCTCCAGTCCAGGCAGTTTCATAAAGGCTGCTGCAGCTGTAAAAAATTCCGGAAAGGTCCTGATCAGCCTCACAGATTACAGCAGGTTTCCCTTCGGAAGGTTTTTTCCCGGAAGAAATTCCGATCAGTGCCCCCTCTTTCAGAGGACAGTTTTTAATAAGACTGACAGTCCTCTCTCCGGCCAGATGCATATCTCCAGCTGACCGTCCTGTTCCAGAGTCCATGTAATTTCCTGATACAGAAACCTTTCCTCCTATATAAACCGGACCTTTGCAGTAAAGGCCGGCCCCATCCATAACAGAAACGTTCTCCGTAACAGTTCCTCCCTTCATAATAAATGAACCGTCATAAATCCCTGCACCTCCCCCGTCAATACCGGCACTGTTCCAGTAAATATAACCGTCTTCCATTGTAAAACATCCTCCGTCCACAAACACGCCGCCCCCCTTCCGGCCTCTGTTGCAGAGAATGCTGCCGTTTTTCATGAGAAAGGAGCCCCCGGACAGGAACACTGCCCCTCCGTACTCTTCTTCGGAACTGTTTCCTGCCAGACTTCCTGCATTCATAACAAATGAACCGTCCACACAGACAGCACCTCCTCTGCCGCAGCCTCCTGTAATCATGCCTCCGCATACAGTTCTGATATCCTCACCGGAAGCTGAGTCATTCCATAACCAGAGATCATCAGTCCTCTGAAGAATATGAGATTCAGAAGAAACCGAACAGTCGCATATCTCAAGCTTTCCTCCGTTCACAACGGTTATGACGCTGCCTCTCCCGGTACCCTTCAGTACATGTCCCTGAAGACAGATTCTGACATCCTCTCCGTCCACCACAATATCCTCGTCTTCCAGAATCAGATCATCCTTCAGACAGAAGCTTCCGGAAATTTTTCCGCCCATATTCCTGACAATATCACCTGTCAGCTCTGACCATCCTTCATGAATGGCCCCCCTGTCCGGAGCCAGAAAACACCCGGACATCAGAAGAGAAAAGAACAAAGAATACAGCCCGAATATCTTACTGTTTTTTGCTCTTCTATCCTCTTCAGATTCTTTTTTTAACATCTTTTACCTCCGTAAAAACAGTCTCTGACAGGAATACGAAAGTGAAGGGCAGAAATTTAAAATTTTTATGAACTTTTCTTGATTTTTTTTTAAAAAATTAAAAAATGCCACTGATAAAGATAAAAAATATGTCTGGGAGGGAAAACAGATGAAAAAATTCAAATCTTTAACTATGCTTTTATGCTGTCTGATCTTTGCATCATCACAGCTCTATGCAGCTTCCGGGTCTGCAAACGGACAGACAATCGGAGGAGCAACAGGACTTATCAATGTTCCGAATGCCAATATAGGCTGGGATAAAACAAATCTGGGACTGGATCTGGGATATCATTTCAACAACAATGACAACGGGTCATCTCATACTCCTAAAATCGCATTGTCACTTTTCGGGAAAGGTGAAATCGGTTTTGCAGCAGACATTCAGGACTGGGACGGTCCGGTGGGAGATGATGACGAGACTGATTATCTGTTCCACGGAAAATTCAGATTTTATAACACAAACTCTCTGTCCATTGCTGCAGGAGCCTCATTTATGGCAATTAACAGCGGAAGCAACAGAGGAGATGAAGCATCTATTTTCAGAATCTACGCAGCAGCCACATATCCAGGATATCTTTTCACACTGCCTTCTGAAACAACAATCACACTCGGAAAAACATTCGGAGACAGCGACAAGGACTGTTACAGAGGATACACAAAGGCCGGAAATATTGATTTTGGTATTGGTTTCGATGTAAATTTTCTGCCAAAATATTTCAAAAACTATGCCCATCTGCTGGTTGATTTTGCAAACTATTCCTACAGCGTTCAGCCTATGGCAGGAGACTCTCTCAACAGAGCCTGTGTTGATGCAGGTTTCAGGATAACTCCTTTTAAGAATGAGAAAAGATTCAAGTGGAACATCGATGCAGTTCTTACAGATGCACTTGATCATTCAAGAAACATCACAGTCGGAACAAGCTTCGGCCTGTCTCTTTAATTAAAATTTTCTGCATAAAAACAGTAAAAGCTGCGTTACAGGCAGCTTTTACTGTCTGTAACGTTCCGGCCTGAGACGTTTCAGCCTTTCTTTAATGGCCTTTTCTGTTCCCTCCTCTGAGGGCTCATAAAAAACAGTTCCGGTCATGGACTCAGGCAGATAGTCCTCCTTAACAAAATGCCCGGGGAAATCATGGGGATACCGGTATCCTTCATGACAGCCCATTTCTTTCATAAGCTTTGTAGGTGCATTCCTCAGCCTAAGCGGAATATCCACAGGCCCTTTTCCGGCAGCAGCCTTTGCCTTTCCGATACCAACATAGGAGGCATTGCTCTTTGGTGCAGAAGCAAGGAAGCAGGCACACTGCCCCAGAATTATTTCTGCTTCCGGCATTCCTATGTTTTTAACACCTGTATAAGCGGAAACAGCCAGTGTAAGAGCTGTTGGAGAGGCATTCCCCACATCCTCCGAAGCAAAAATCACCATCCGCCTTGCAATAAAAAGAGGATCCTCTCCGGAGATCAGCATAACTGCCATGTAGTAAAGAGCTGCATCCGGATCAGACCCCCTGAGTGACTTTATGAACGCAGAAATTGTATCATAATGCCTGTCCCCGGCCTTGTCGTAGTACAGCATGGAATTTTTAACTGCTTCCGCCAGATTATCAGATGACAGAGGTTCATTTCCGGCCAGTTTTTCCGCTGTTTCGAGAATATTCAGCATACGTCTGGCATCCCCTCCTGCCAGGGCCACCAGCCTCTTTCTTGCAGCCGGCTCAGGAGCCGGTCTTCCCTGAAACAGAGGATCTTTTGCCATGACCCTGTCAATAATCAGATCCAGTTCCTCCTCTGACAGTCTGTTCAGCCGTACAACCCTGGTTCTGGACAGCAGTGGAGATATAACGCTGAATGAAGGATTCTCCGTTGTTGCACCTATAAGGATTATATCACCGGATTCCACAGCCCCCAGAACTGCATCCTGCTGGGCCTTGTTGAAGCGGTGAATCTCATCCAGAAAAAGAAGAGTCTGCCGGCCCTCCTGCCTGTTTTTCTGTCCGGCATCAATGACCCTGCGCACATCTGCCACGCCTGCAGAAACAGCACTGAGAAAATGAGCCTCCATGGAACAGCTGTCTGCAATAATGGATGCAAGGGTAGTCTTTCCTGTTCCAGGCTCTCCCCACAGGATAATGGAAAAAGCTTCTCCTGTTTCTATCATCCTGCGGATGATTTTCCCCGGACCAAGAATATGTTTCTGCCCCACATAGTCATCTATTGTCCGTGGTCTGGATCTTTCTGCAAGAGGACTTAATTCACTGTTTTTCATATCTGTATAAAAAGAAAGCGGCACAGATATGCCGCTTCTTTCCTCTTTAAGCCTTTTTGGATTTTGTCTGCTGAACTGACATACGGCGGATCTTTTTTACTCTCCGTCTTTCTGCCTCTTCACGCTTACGTTTCTTTTCTTCGCTTGGTTTTTCATAGTAACGTCTGCGCTTCAGCTCTTTGAAAATTCCTTCGAAAGCCATTTTCTTCTTAAGGTTTTTGAAGGCCTTTTCAATATCCCCGTTTACTTCTATTTCAATGGGGCTTGTCATGAGTATCACATCCTTTTAAAATTTTGATGTTCCATAACTTTTCTATTTCAGGAATTTGTCAACATTTGTTTTCTTTTTTTAATGACATCAGGGAAACAGACACATCCCCGTAAAACACACCTGAATCCTGAGTTTTTCCTGTATATGACAGTCATCCATTCATAAAACTCATAAAATTTACTCATCAGTTAAAAAATGCATTTTTTTCAGTATTTTTTTACTCATTTGTACATCTTTTTTTCTCTGTATAGGGGTATTCCCTATACAAAAATAGGGAAAATATTTATTCTTTTCTGCAAAATGTTTGACAATTCTTTCAGTAATTATTATTAATAGACCAATTAATATACGGAGGAAAAAGGTGAACATCGAAAAAATAAATGTGGGAAGCCTCATTAAAAGAGGAGCAGCCCTGAGACCGGACAAAGAAGCACTTATAAATCACAACGGAACAGTCAGGTATACATATAAACAGCTTAATGTCATCGTAAACAATACAGCAAAAGCACTGATCAAGATGGGAATAAAAAAAGGAGACAAAGTTGCCATCTGGTCCAAGAACTCCATGGAATGGATTATTGCGCAGCTTGGAATATCCCGTGCAGGCGGAGTAATGGTTCCAATAAACCCTCACGAAAGACAGTCAATAATCGAATACCTCATTAAACACAGCGACGCATCAGCCATGATCATGCTGGAAGGCATACATGATACAGAAAACATAGACATGCTGTACCGTATGTGTCCGGAACTGAAAACAGCAGACAAACACAGCCTTAACCTTGAGATGTTTCCAAAACTGAAAAACATTATAATTTCAGCTGACAAAGAATATGAAGGTCTTATCAGCTGGAATGAACTTATGTCCTACAGTGAATCTGAACCGGACAGCATTCTGGACGAAAGAGAAGAACAAATTGACTGGGAAGATGAAGTCCACATGATCTACACTTCCGGAACCACAGGTCTTCCGAAAGGTGTACCTCTGAGCAACAAAAATGTTATTTCCGATGCATACGGAATGGCAGAAAAAATGAATATTCAGGAGGACTACAAATTCTGCGTACAGCCTCCCCTGTTCCACACATTCGGATGCATTGCCTGTGTTCTTGTTGCCTATTTAAATCTCTGTACTGTCCTCATTATGGATAAATTCAAGGCAGATATCACTCTCCGCATGATTGAAAAGGAAAAATGCAGTGTCCTTTCCGGTGTTCCTACAATGTTCGTAGGTTTTCTCAAGGAATATCTTAAAGGCGGATATGACACATCATCCCTTAAAACCGGAATCATTGCCGGTGCAGCTTCTCCGAAGGGCCTTATTACTGATCTGGTAAACAAAATGGGCATTTCCGGTCTTATTCAGGCCTATGGTCTTACAGAAACTTC
>JAZRYV010000217.1:0-3700 GCA_045600925.1 Spirochaetota bacterium | reverse complement strand
ATCCACATTGGTTTCTCCTCTTCTTGTGAATCCGTCACGGTGAACTTCATTGGTCATATCTGCTATATTGACAGCAAAGGCATTCATGTCATTTATGTTTTCCCGGAGAACCACATCTCGCACATCAATAAGAGCTGCAAGTTCACCGTTCTTTACGCTTACATCAGTTCCGGATTCTTTCCATACAACCTTGTTCATGCCGTCATTTTCCGGATTCTTTACAGCAGCAAGCTCACGGAGTATGGGCCCCTGGACAAAATTTTCGCCGTCAATGTAAACAATGAGTTCATCTTTGTCTGTTCTTCCAAGTGATACATTTATAATGCTGGAAAGCTGTTCAATAAGGGCATCCCTTTTGTCCATAAGATCATTAGGTTTATCACCAAGAGCTTCGGATTTGAGAATCCGTTCATTCAGATCACGTATATCACGGCCAAGCATGTTTATCTCTTCAACCTTGTGAAAGATCTGACGGTCTGCATTGTCCCGGAGATCTGCCAGCTGACGGTATACATGGTTTACTTCGTTGGCAAGATTTACAGCCTTCTGTTTTACAACTTCCCTGGCGGATCTTTCTTCCGGATACATGGAAAGCTCTTCCCAGGCTGTCCACAGCTGATCCAGTCTGCTCCGTACTGACTGATCTGAAGGTTCATTGTAGACAGCTTCAATCTGATATACAAAATCATCCCTGGTCTTCCAGTATCCGAGGGAATTTTTTTCCACAACAATACGATCATCGACAAAGGAGTCTCTTATTCTTTCCACAAGTGAAACAACGGACCCCTGTCCCAGCTGTCCCGGACCATATGCCCTGTTATATGCAGGAGCATAGATTGGATCTGCAGATGTAATAACAACACGCTGTCTTGAATAATCCTTGTTTTCAGCATTAGATATATTATGCCCGGTGGTATGAAGAGCCTGCTGATGTGCAGAAAGCCCCTTTTTACCGATTTCAAGTCCCATAAAAGTGGAATTCATATATCCCCCCCTACGCAGTCCTGTTAAAAAGAAGAGAACGCATTACACGGCTGTTTTCCTTTCCGCCCATACTGTATCCAGTGTTTATGGAAGCAGATTCCCTTATGCCGGAAAGCAGACTGTCAAAAAATTCAAGACTGCTTTTTATAAGCTTTTCGTTCCGTTCTCTGACAGATTTCACTTTCATAACATTTTTCTTAAGACTGACAGCAGCATTCATAAGCTCCGGATCTTCATTCCCGCTGTCAGAAGCAATCATGGATACTGTAACGCCAGACGGATCCTGAATGCTTTTTCTTACTGCCCACTCGAGAACATACTTTTCTCTCATTTCATCCAGAAGAGACAGATGCTGAAGAATCTCTTCCTCCAGGGCAGTAATACGGTCCAGAGATTCTCCGTTCCGTTCCTCAATAGTTCCGGTTTTCTTTTCTTCAAGCACCGCCAGTTCTCCGTAAAGGCCTGCCTGTTCAGTCAGATTTGCTGTAATATCAGATGACATAGGAACCTCTTTTTATATGTTCTCCATTATTAATGTCGGCATATAAAAAATACTGTTTAGCAATTAATGTGGTTATGTCTCTAAAAAATATTTATATGTGGGAGATCTGACTTCTTCAGTTCTAATGACATATTATATAATACTGCCATCATATTGCAGGCAGCTGAAATATTCCTGAATAAATGATATGCTGATGATATATCGTTGACAATTCAATGAGGAAGAGTATAAAAGTATGGCTTCACACAGGAAATAAAGAATACAGGACAGCATTGCTTTCTGTCTGAGGAGTCTTTTGCAGGGAAACTGAATGTCTTTTTTCTTATGTTAACAGCCGGTAAAGAGGAAAACAGCCCGATCCCGATCTTGTCGCAGTCAAAAGAATAAAGACTTTTTGCGAAACACAGAATACTGATTTTACAAGACTTGAGAATGCCAGGTTTAAAAACAGCAAGGAGAAAACTTACTATGGCAAAGAAATCTGCTGAGGAAAAAATAAACATAGAAACAATCCTTTTCAACTGCCGCGATATACTTCGTGCCGCCCGCAATTCAGGCTCATTCTTCGAAAAACGCGACATGATGCTGACTCTTGTCTTCCTCCGCTTCATCGGAGAAAAATATGACAACGGTGTGGAGAAATTACGTCAGACTCTGATTTCAGAGGGTCTCGACCCTGATGATGAAAATATTATTGCCGCCTTTTTCGACGATGCCACTTTCCCCGACGGCACTTATAACCTGCCTGTCGAGGCCCGCTGGTCAACCATCATAAACACACCGGCCCCCGGCCTGAACTCCGCCCTCGATGAAGCACTGCACAGCATAGCCACCAGCTCGAAACAGCTGAAAGGATGCTTCGTGGAAGGAACGTTCACCTCGCGCAATCTCGCCCCAAACGATATAAAGAAACTGGTGGATGAGATTAACAAAATAAGCCACAGGAAATTCGGCGAGGAAAAAGACCTCATCGGACGTGTATATGAGTATTTCCTGAAAGAGTTCGCCGTCAACGCCACAAAGGAAGAAGGAGAGTTCTATACTCCTCACTATGTGGTAAAGCTGATAGCTACCATAATAGAACCTTTCGACGGCACTCTCTATGACCCGGCCTGCGGCTCGGGCGGAATATTCATACAGAGCGCAGAACTGGTGAAAGCCAGGCAGGGAAACATCGAGCGCATTAACGTTTATGGCCAGGAAAAGGAAGCCGCCACATACCGCCTCGCCAAGATGAATCTCGCACTTCGCGGCATCAGCCACCATCTCGGCGAAGAAGCCGACTCGTCGTTCACCAGCAACCACCACAAAGGCATTTATTTTGATTACGTGATGGCAAACCCTCCGTTCAACCTCAAAGGATGGTACAACGACAACCTGCACGACGACGCCCGCTGGGCCGACTACGACACTCCCCCGGACAGCAACGCCAACTACGCCTGGATCCTGCATATTCTCTCGCACCTGAAGCCATCCTGCGGCGTGGGCGGTTTCCTGCTGGCCAACGGTGCGCTCAACGACAGCGATACTCTCGCTATCCGCCGGAAACTGATTGAAAATGACAAGGTTGAGGCAATTATCGTCCTGCCGAGAGAACTTTTCATCACTACCGACATAAGCGTAACGCTGTGGATTTTGAACCAGAACAAGAAAGGCGGCAGCTACCACGGACGCAGCCTTCGCAGCCGAGAAAAGGAAATCCTATTCATGGACCTGCGACAGTGGACAGAAAACACGGTGAAGAACGAACAGAAGAAGAAAGTGACGCTGCTTCAGGAACAGATTGAACGTGCCGCCGGAATATATCATACATGGCAGAACACAGGGACAGACGGAGCAAACTACGCCGTGCCGGAACTCTATCGAAGCGTTGGTTTTGAGGAGATTAAGGAAAAAGGCTTTGCCCTCACCCCCAGCAAATATATCGAATTCATCGACCACGACCTTGAAATTGACTACGCCAAAGAAATGTCGCGCATAAAGCAGGAAATGAAAGATATACTTACTGCCGAAAAGCAGTCTCAAAAGATGCTGGAAGACGCTTTCAAAGGAATTGGCTATGGGATTGAATAATTTGATTATCTTTGCGATTCATTATAATAAAGGAATATCATGATGAATACAGACAAAAACGTAATCGGAATCATTGATGCAATCAAGAGAGATATTCTATTGTTCAGCCTAGAACGAACTTGAAAATTTTGAAGAAAGCTA
>JAZRYV010000216.1:0-3105 GCA_045600925.1 Spirochaetota bacterium | reverse complement strand
GGATGAAGAAAAACTTGGTGTAAGTATTTCGGATATCCTGTAATGTCCTATCGCCAGCAGTTTGGAAAAAACGGAGAGGATGAAGCTGCTGCCTTCCTTGAAAAACAGGGCTTTACCATTGCGGACCGGAATGTTCACTGCGGCAGAAACGGTGAAATAGATATTGTTGCCCTTAAGGATTCCCTTGTGGTTTTTGCAGAGGTCAAGACCAGAAGCGGTTCTTCCTACGGAGGGGCACTGTACTCCATAACAGCAAAAAAGAAACTTTCCATGTGCAGAAATGCAGAGATCTATGCTGTCAGAAAAGGTCTTTATGACAGGACCAGAACTTTCCGGTTTGATCTGATTGCCGTTGAAAACGGGGAGATAAACTGGCTGCAGGATATTCTGCGTTAGGGAAGTTAAGATTTCAGTCAGTTGAGGGACCTGAGGCTTTATGTGGAAAAAATCCGGCATGGGATTTAAAACGGATGTCTGCAGAAAGGTCTGTTTTTTAAATAATGTATTCATGAATATTAAACAAAAAATGCTGCATTCCCGGCAGCATTTTTTGTTTAATTACTTAATAATAAAAATAAATTATTTCTTGGTCATTATAGAAGCAGTATACATTTCTGTTCTGCAGTAATAAAAATGGTCACCGTATTGATCTGTTATAAGGCCACCGTTATTTTTTTTGAATTTAAAAGAGCCGGACTCTTGTATCTCCCCATTTTCTTTCTCAGTATAATTTACTTTCCCGTTACTGCTTATGTTAAAGGTTAATTCGTAATTGTAGCCTGGCTCTGAGTACGTTTGAGTCCATTCCCCGAAAAGTCCCTGCTCGGGGTCTTCCGGATAAAATATATCGTCTTCAAGAACAGCTATATTATCATTAACAAGTATCAGCTGTTTAAAAAAGTCAATATTATTTTCTTTTTCCCATGAAATTTCACCATTATTACAGTTATATGTGCCGTTCAGTATATTACCAGGATAGTCAGTGGATTCAGCAGTGAATGGAATACTATTGCTGTTTTCTTTATCAAATTCAAAAGTGATTGTTTCCTCATCATCATAATATATGATGAAAGTCTTTTCTTCGAGTTTTGCAGCAAGACCTGTCTGCATATTCTGAGGAATATCTCCGGCTGTATCGTTAAAAACTGAATCAGAATCTGAATCGCCATCACATCCTGCTAAAAAGCCTGTTCCGACTGTAAGAAGGCATGCGCAGAACAGTATTGATAATTTTTTGAATAACATAAAAAACACTCCTTTAATTATTTTTTAATTAGTATCAAAAAAATTATTTTACCAGAAAAATCAACTATAAAATACTGTAAACGTCAAAACAGAGCAGAATCGTATGACTCATACGGTTCTGCTGTATTATTGCCGTGCAGATTTTCTGTTAAATCAGCATTTCCTTAAGTTTATTCTCTACAGGTTTCTGTGAAATTTTTAACCAGTTCTCCTGCTTTTTCCAGGAGGAGTTCCGGGGTATTGACTGCCGGGTCATCAAGCACATCTTCAAGCAGAGCATTGAGAATTTTCCCTATTACAGGTCCGGGGGCAAGACGAAATTTTTCCATGATAACTGTTCCGTTGATTTTCAGATCCCGTACACTGATGGCATTTTCTTCTTCTATGGCCTTCGCAATTCTTTCCCGGAGCCGGCTGATCTGTGACGGCAGTCCTTCTCTGGACCCGTTGCCTTTTCTGTCCGCCATTCTCAGAGCAATGAGATCCTGAAGATTTTCCAGTCCAACTTTCCTCATGAAACGTCTTACTGCACCGTCACTCCATTCTTCTGTATAGTGGAACATATGGTTAAGAATGAGGTTGTTGATCTTTTCACATTCATCATTGGAATAGCGGAGCCTTTTAAGGATCCTGCGTGCCATTTTTGCCCCGATGACTTCGTGGTTGTAAAAAGTTGCCTCTCCGTCTCCGGGATCCCTTCTGGTGAGAACTTTGCCGATGTCATGAAGGAGAGCGGAAAGCCGTATTATAAGACTGTCAGCCGGAGCTGCATCGCAGGAGCAGAGGCTGTGCCAGTACACATCGTAGACATGAAATCTGTTCTGGGAAACCCCGTAGCACCGGGCAAGCTCCGGCAGAAAAAGGTTCAGGAGTCCGGATTTCCGCATATATTCAATGCCTGCAGAGGGTTTTTCTGCAGCAAGGAGTTTGTTCAGTTCATCCCGGACCCGCTCCGGAGAAACCAGGCCTGCAGTGTCCAGTTTTGAAGTTATGGCTTCAAAGGTTTTTTCTTCTATGACAAAATTCAGGCGGGCTGCAAATCTGCAGGCCCTGTATGTCCTCAGACCGTCTTCACTGAAACGGTCATCAGGATTGCCGATGGTTCTTATGATTCGCCGGTCTATATCAGCCATACCGTCAACATAGTCCAGAATAAGTTCTTTTTCCACATTGTAGGCCAGACCGTTTATTGTAAAGTCCCGTCTGCATACATCTTCTTCCAGAGAGGAGGAAAAACTGACGGTCTCAGGCCTCCGGCCGTCAATGTACTTCCCGTCTGCTCTGTAGGTAGTTACTTCAAAGGAAAGACCATCCATAAGAATGGTTACAGTTCCGTGTTTAATGCCTGTGGGAATTACTTTCCGGAAGAGTTTCATGACTTCGTCCGGTCTGGCATTTGTGGCAAAGTCGTAGTCACCGCATTCTTCTCCCAGCAGAAGATCCCGGACAGAGCCGCCGACCAGGTAGCATTCGTATCCGGCTCTGCCGAAAGTCTGTACAATGGTGAGAATTGTTTTCAGCTGGATTTCGGGTATATTGAGTCTGAGGCTTTTCATGTTTTTTCCTGTGAGAAAAGTTCGATACAGGTTTTATCCTGTATGCCATCAGTCAAGAATGTTTTTACCTGATCTCGCTGCCTGCATATGGCCTGGCTGTAACAGGCTTCGAACACTGTGATTCGTGGCTGAAGGGGGTTCCTTCTCTGTAATTGTCTCTGGCTGTAACTGAAATGAAGTACAGAACAGTATTCTGGAGCAGAGGATAGGTCAGAAGCCTGTTTCTGTCCTTTTTTCTGTTTTCTTCTATGATGTCATTTGTGATAGTGACTTCTATGAATCCGTCTTTGTCTGCCCGGCTGTT
>JAZRYV010000215.1:0-4944 GCA_045600925.1 Spirochaetota bacterium | reverse complement strand
TAAAACTTTCTGCAGATACAAAGCAGGGCATGATCCGTGAGCTTACTCAGAAACTTCAGGAACTGGGGCTGATTGAAAATCAGGTCCGCTACTATACTCAGCTGATTCACAGGGAATCACTGGAAAATACAGGCCTTGGATCCGGACTGGCTGTCCCTCATGCAAGGACAGAGTCCGTTGACAGGTTCATCTCCATTTTCGGAATACATGACAACGGAGTGGATTATCAGAGCCACGACGGGAAGCCTGTTAAGTTCGTTTTTCTCAGTATTTTTCCTTCTTCCATGAGCACAACCTATCTGTACTTTATAGGCATGCTTGCCCGTATTTTTTCCAGTTCAGAAAAGAAGTCCGTCATCTCTGAAATGAATACTCCTGAAAAAATGTACAGCTTCCTTAAAAAGGAAGCCCAGGCATATTTCGATTCAATTGATACGAAGACTGCTGTTTCTGCTCATGACGGTGAATCTCTGGCAGGTGTGCCTTCTTCTGATATGGATATGATCATCCGCCTTGACCGTCTTTACAGGCTTTATGATCAGGATCAGAATGATGAAAGTTTTAAGGAAAAGATTAACGGAATTAAAGAACTCATCGACAAGCGTTCTCTGACATATTATGAACGAATGAGAAACAAACATACAAATCCTTTCGCTGTTGTGGAAAAGGGCTGCTGTACAGGATGTCATATGGAGATTCCTCCTGTTTATGTTAATCAGGTTAAGGATCATAATGAGATACCGGTATGTGCCAACTGCGGAAGATTTCTTATTGTTGTCTGATGGCACCGGTGATGCCTGAATTTTTTGTTACAGGACTTGTAAAATGAATAAAATTTTATCAGCAGAAAAAATATCTCTTCCGCCTGCAGTCTGGGCCGAAATAGATCTTAAAGCTGCTGCGGAAAATATACGGGCTATAAGAAACAGAATCCCTGCAGGAGCCGGCATGATGGCTGCAGTCAAGGCCAATGCATACGGCCACGGTGCAGTGGAGATTTCAAAGGTTGCTCTGGAGAACGGAGTCTCAGTTCTTGTTGTTGCCAGAATTGAGGAAGCTGTTGAGCTGAGGGAGGCCGGCATTGACGCACCTGTTCTTCTGCTGGGAACATGTCTGCCTGAATATGCAGCAGCAGCTTCGGAGATGGGGATCCGGGCATCCATCAATTCCATGGAAGATGCACTTGTTCTTTCTGCGAAGTCATCAGATCTTGGCATAACTTTAAAGTGTCATATAAAAACTGATACCGGCATGGGGCGTCTTGGCATTATTGCGGATGATCTGCCGCACGAAGACGGAATGACTGCTCTTGAACAGATAAAAAAAATATGCAGTCTGCCGGGGCTGGAAGTAGAAGGGATTTATACCCATCTTGCAAAGGCTGACTACAGGGACAAAACCTCCGCTCTACGGCAGATATCCAGGTTCAGGGAGCTGGTACGTGCTGCAGATGAGGCCGGTCTGAACATAAAGTTCCGGCACGGAGCAAACAGTGCTGCTTCCATAGAAATGCCTGATGCCTGTTTCAATTACTGCAGACCCGGAATCTGTCTGTACGGATATGCTCCGTCGGATGAAACGGATATGTCCGGCCTGGCTCTTAAGCCGGTAATGTCCGTGAAGACAAGAATCATCAGACTGAAGAAAGTCCTGCCCGGATTTCATGTTGGCTACGGAGAAACATTTACTGCGGAAAAACCTTCCATGATTGCCACTGTGCCGATAGGTTATGCTGACGGCTACAGCCGCAGACTTTCCGGGAAAGGGTTCATGCTTGTGCATGGACAGAGGGTTCCTGTGACCGGAAGAATATGCATGGATCTCTGCATGCTGGATGTTACATCCGTCCCCGGAGTTTCTGTCGGTGATGAGGCTGTGGTTTTCGGCACACAGGGAAATGAAACCATTACGGCTGAGGATCTGGCAGATCAGCTTGGAACCATCAGCTATGAAGTCACTTCCACAGTGGCTTCCAGAGTAAAACGTGTTTATTTAAGGTAAAATGTCTGAAGAAAAAATTTATACGGATGCTGAAATCTTCGTCAGGGAGATGAAGGCTCTTGGCATAGAAAAGATTGCTCTTGCAAAGACCAGTGAAAGGCGTGCGGAGCAGACTGGTCCTGACAAACTGGAAGTTGTGGTGGTGAAGAAGGCCGTTCTTCTTGCCTACAGGGATTCAGTTCTGTTCAAGTGTGAAATAAATGATCCGGATCTTGACACCCTGACTGCATCACTGAAAAAAGATTTTGATCTTACTGTAAGGAACAGGAATATTACCTGATGGAACTTCTGAAAGTCAGTGATCTTAAGGCCGCCTTCCATCTTGACAGAGGGGATCTTCTTGCCGTCAGGGGGGTATCTTTCTCCATACATGAAGGAGAGACTCTTGGGCTTGTAGGAGAGTCAGGCTGCGGAAAATCCGTATCTGCCTTTTCTGTTCTGAAGCTGATTTCTCCTCCGGGAGAAATAACAGGAGGAGAAATTCTGTGGAAGGGGAAGGACCTCATCAGTCTTGATGAAAAGGAACTGAGGAAGATCCGCGGGAAGGAAATATCCATGATTTTTCAGGAACCTATGACATCTCTGAATCCTGTCATGACCATTGGTTCTCAGATTGCTGAAGTTTACAGGATTCATTCAGGTCTTTCTAAAAAAGAATCCCTTGAACTTGCATGTGAAATGCTTGGAAAAGTCGGAATTCCGGACCCAGAAAAAAGGCTTAACAGCTATCCTCATCAGTTCAGCGGAGGCATGCGGCAGCGTGTGATGACAGCCATGGCTCTGGCTGCTTCTCCTTCTCTTTTAATTGCAGATGAACCAACTACAGCACTTGATGTGACCATTCAGGCACAGATAATGAAACTGCTTACAGATCTCCGCAGGGAAAGAGGAATGTCCATGCTGCTTATAAGTCATGACCTTGGACTTGTGTCATCATCTGCAGACCGGATCGCGGTCATGTATGCAGGAGAGATTGTTGAATACGGACCTTCGGAGGATGTTATGAAGGCCCCGCTTCATCCATACACACAGGGGCTTCTTAAGGCTGTTCCGTCCATTTCCGGTCCAAGAGAAAGGCTCTATACAATTCCGGGAACAGTGCCTGTTCTTTTTACGGAGCCGGAAGGCTGTGCTTTCTGTTCAAGATGCAGTCAGGCTGATGATTCCTGCTGGAAGCAGAAAGTGCCTCTATGCACAGTAAACGGAAGGCAGGTCAGATGTCTGAAATACATATAATCAGACGGCAAAGGCAGACTGTCGGTTTTCACGGAGCGAAATTAATTCCTTCCACCGGTAAGTTTTCTCCGGTCTGCCAAAGGCAGACCGGGAGTGAGGTTCGTATAAAACGGTTCAGGCTTCAAGAAGAATCTTAAGAGCGTTTTTGACAGTATCCATATCAGATGCTTGGTTTATTGGATAAGAGCAATAGAGCCAAGGGGCATCGAGTACAAGTTCAGATTGTAATACGTTTTCAAGTTTTTTAATCTGGTCTTCTGGAAATCCTTTTTTATTATCAAAAGAACAATAGCCTACTTGTATTGCGTCCTTATCCATCCAAACATAAACATAACACTTATTTTTATTACTTTTACATGCATGTACTGGATAATCATACAGTGTTATTTTTTCAAAAGATGAAAATTCATTTTCATTAAAAATTAATTTGAAGTCTTCTGTTGAAAGATTGTTAAATGCTTCTGCTTCTCTTTTTTTATCATTCCACAGTTCAGCAAAATCCATTGCTGCCTGTAATTTTTCCTGGTCTGAGAAGATTTTTTTAATGATGTTTTCGTCTGCTGATGACATATAAGCCTGTCCTCCTAAATGTTCTAATAAATTTTTGTACTGTTCCAGAAAAACTAGTGCAGTAACTGCCGGTTTAATATCCTTTGTTCTTTCAGATATGCTTTTATCTTCTTTTTTTTCTTTAAATAAATCACTAAGAGATCCCTGCCATGAGCCGAGTTCTTTTTCAAGTTCATCGACGCAGTCCTTTTTACAGTTTTCCAGAAAGTGCACAAGACTGTTTTCTTCTGCTACTGCCTTGATTACTTTTAAGTTGTTTGTACAAGAAATATCTTGTCCCGGCTGTAACCGATTTGTATAATACCTATAGCTTGTATCATAGTCCTCTACAGGTGGTTGCTTTTCTCCGGTTAAACTCAGATAAATAACAATAACATTTTCTATAGGAATCTTCTTTTCTTCAACTGCGTACTTATAGTATCTTGCCAGCTGATTTGGCATGTCTGATGCGCCATTGATTTTATTTTCAATGATAATGGCCTGTTTGTTGTTGGTATTTTCTAAATAAATATCAATACGACCGCGTTTTTCTTCTTCTCTATTCTTATTATAAATGGGAGCATATTCTTCTCTGCTTCCTGAATATGATTCCGGTTTAAATTTTTCTGTTGGGATTCCGAACGTTTTTAAAAAGTTTTTTAAATAACAGAAATTATAAGGTCTCCAGATCCCTTTTGGTTCCGGATCAAGAAGTGCAAAAAGCAGGTCGCTGTGCAGGTCCTCTTTCTGATAGTTATCAGAGACCAGTTCAAACAGACTGTCTCCGTGATCCCAGTTAATTTCAGGGTGTTTTTTGCAGACTTTTTGTTTTTCTTTTGAGTATTCAACACATGTCTTATCTACGAATTTCAGTATGTTTTTAGAAAAATTTTTCTGTTCATCCTGAACACATTCCAGCAGTGAGTTTATTCCGTTACTGTATTCTTTATTATTTCTGTCCAGAATTTCTTTTACAGTATTAAAACAGTTCTGCGCCATGGGAGCCTCCTTTGAAATCTGTACTGTTTCTCCGATCTGTGGAAAAGATCTGTGGAAAAGATCTGTGGAAAAGATCTGTGGAAAAGATCTGTGGAAAAGATCTGTGGAAAAGATCTGTGGAAAAGATCTGTGGAAAAGATCTGTGGAAAAGATCTGTGG
>JAZRYV010000214.1:0-1669 GCA_045600925.1 Spirochaetota bacterium | reverse complement strand
TTCCTTTGTTAAGCAGCATGGTCTGGCAGTAAAGATTGACACCAACGGAACTTATCCTTCCATGCTGGAAAAGGCTGTGCCTTTCTGCTCCTTTGTTGCCATGGACTACAAGGCTCCTGCAGCCATGTACAGCCGGATTGCAGGTCCGAATGCAGACTCATCAGCAGTTAAACGCAGTCTGGACATTTTAAAAACCTCAGGAATTCCATATGAAATCAGGATCACTGTCCTTCCTGACTTCCACACCGATGAAGTTTTAAAACAGATGTGCAAAGAACTGTCAGGAATCACAGCTGTTGTGCTTCAGCCTTTCATTCCAAGACCGGACCTTCCTTCGGAAAGACTGAGAACAGCCTCCAGGCCCTCCGATGCATATATGAAATCCCTTGCAGACATTTTTACACCGTTTATCAGTACAGTAAAAGTAAGATAATAATTCTGCTCTATTTCACTTGACATTTTACATATGACAATCCATATAAAAAAAGAGTGTTTTAATGAAGTCTTCTGAGATTAAATTCTGCCTCTGCAGAAAACTCCATGGGATTTCACAATCCCGGAGAAAAATGAAAATATCCTTCTCTTTTTACGTACATACTGACATGAAAAAACTTATTTCATCCGCTGCTGCTTTACTTTTTTCAACATGCATAAGCTGCGGTTCCGGAAACAGCACTGCCGGAACAGATCCCATGATCTACACCTTTGATGTCAGAAATTTTTCTCCTTCTGTATTCCATGAAACGGAGACTGTATGGAAGCTGATATCAGAAGACCTTAACTTTTCTCTGCCTGAAACTCCTTTTCAGAAGGTTCTGGACATTCAGCAGAAAGATAAAAAGACAGTGACTGTCTGCTGCGGAGAATTCAGTTCTGCAGAAAGCCCCGGACCTGAATGTCTTGAAGACGCAGCCCTGCTCCGGATAAATTCTGACCAGGTCCGGAAGGCTGCATCAGATATTCCTGACACCGGAGATCCTGTTTCGGCTGTGGAAAGTTTCGTATATAATTATATAACAAACAAGATAAACGGAATTCCAATGATCCATGCACAGGGGGTACTGAATGGAAGATCCGGTGACTGTACTGAGCATACAGTTCTGACTGTGGCCCTTCTCCGGGCAAAAAAGATTCCGGCCAGAGCTGCAGCAGGCATACTGCTGATTCCTTCAGAGGGAGGCCGTTCCGGCATATTCGGATTCCATATGTGGGCTGAGGCCTGGTACAGTGGAAAATGGCGGATTGCAGACGCTACCAGACCGGGACAGGTTTTCCCGGACAGGTATGTGGCCTTTGCATACCACGACATGAATTCCATGATGCCTAAAAATTACTTCACGGCAATGGGGGCTGTTCAGAATTTAAAGGCAGAATATTCAGGAGGCAGATGAACCGTCAGCCCTGTCCTTTCTCCAAAGCTGCCAGGCATTAATGGTGTTCTGCCAGAGCATATAGGTTCCTGGGCCTATGGCAATTACAGGTGAAAGATATGTGGTGGAAAGCCACAGCATAAGAATGGTGTTCTTCTGCCCAAGTGACTGTCCTGCTGTTATACTGTGTCCGTACCTCCTTCCTGCAAGACTTCCGAAAATGAACTGATACAGACAGGAAAACAGTGCCCCAAGAGAAATCATGACTGTCATCCCTGGACTTTCCTTAACTGAAACCA
>JAZRYV010000213.1:0-13940 GCA_045600925.1 Spirochaetota bacterium | reverse complement strand
TTAACTGCGGAAGGAGAGTGCAGATAAATGGGGCAGGATTACACCAGACAGGAAATGATGGCCATTGCCACAGGAAGAGAAATTTATGACGGCGAGCTGGCCATACTGGGTGTGGGTTTAAGCATGCTGGCAGGATATTTTGCAAAAAAAGACCATGCACCTTCTTTAAAGGATCTGACAGAAAGCGGCATATTCGGATCAACTCCTGTAGGAGGACTTCCCTGGGGAGTGGAGTGCAACAGAATTGCTGCAAATGCCACCTGCATGACCAATATGATAGATGCACTTGGTCCTATGGTTGCTTCAGGAAGATGTGATGTGGGCATACTGGGGGCTGCACAGCTTGATAAATTCGGAAATATCAATACAACAGCTCTGTGGAAGGATCCTTCTCAGAAAACAAAGGTTCCTCCAACAGCAAGACTTGCAGGAGCCGGTGGAGCTCCGGAACTGATGTCAGGATGCAAGCGCTGTATAATCATGGCAGCCCATGAAAAAAGAAGATTTGTGGACCGGGTTGACTATATAACATCTCCGGGATTCCTTACCGGAGGCAATGCAAGGGACAAGTACAATTTCCCTGGAGGCGGTCCCTGCATGATCGTCACCACACTGGGGATAATGAGACCGGATCCTGTAACAAAGGAATTTATTCTTACAGAATATCATCCATATACAACCATAGAAGAAGTTGTTGAGAATACAGGCTGGGCTCTCAGGGTTACACCGGATGTAAAGATGACTCCGGAACCTACAGAAAGGGAACTGGCCATTCTGAGGGAAGTTGACACCACAGGCATGCTTCGTAAAAAGTAAAACGGAAAGAAAAGCTGCGTAAGCAGCTTTTCTTTTTTTCAGGAAGTTCTGCTTCCATGAATCAGTTTTTTTTTATTTTCTCTGCCTTTTTCATGGATTTATGCTAAAAAAATAAAGTTATAGTGTCGATTATATATTGAGGGGACAGGAATATGTTCCCATGGAGGATATAATGAGAAAAGTATTTTTATTTTCAGCTTTTATTGCGGCAGCACTGCTGTTAACATCAGCCGGCTTTGCCCAGACTGAAGGAAATAAATCAGATACATCAGACAAGGGAGATTCCCTTTCTTCAAAAATGATTGAAGAGTACGGTCAGGATCTGGACAAACTCATAGTTGACTGGAGCAAAAGAATAGAAAGTGTCATAAAGAAATATGAACTCATGAATACAAAGGAGATCCGTATCCTCCCGTATCAGACAGATTATGAACTTGGTGACGGATATATTGAAATAGAAAAACATTTCTTTATCAAAGATCCGGCAAAAAGAAGAAGCTCCTTTGCATTTAAAGATATTACAGGCATAAAAATAAAGAAAGTGAGAATTTATTCTGACGGTCAGACCATATCAAAAATCGAAACAAATGTGGCAGAAAAATATTTTACTGACAGACCCCAGAATGAAGTTATCATAGTTGACCCAAGTCCTACAGCAGACGGTACAGATGATATTACCATAACTCATATTTACAAGGGAAAGACAATCATAAAGGACAAGAAGCTTGGAGATATAAGAAACAAGACAGACTTCCCTATCCGCAACAACATAAAGCTGGAATTCCTTCTGCCTAATCTGACAATAAGCTACAATTCACTTATTTTTATTGCAGAAGCATACTACAGTTCTCTTAAGGATACTGACAAGTTTATGAGTGAATTCCTGAGAGATTCTGCAGATCTTCAGTAGCATCTGGAAAAAATAAAAGCAAAAGCCTGCCCTGCGGCAGGCTTTTTTTTTGCATAGCTGGTCTGCTAATCCCTTTCTTCCTTAAAGGCAAATTTTTCCGCACCGCATACCGGACAGGTCCAGGTTTCAGGAAGGACTGCAAAGGGAGTGCTTGCCTTTATGCCAAGATCCGGGTCTCCTTTCTTTGGATCAAAAATGTATCCGCACACAGAGCATTTGAATTTTTCCATAGCATAATCCTTTTTTTTCTTAAAAAAACAGTCCGGACTTATAAAATCAACAAATTTTTTATTGATTTTTTATAATTTGACAGTAGACAGAACTGTAAATGTTTATTATATTATGATAATGACACAATAAACAGGAGGCTCATATGCCGCAGCCAGGTGAAAAACTATACGAACGCCGTGAATCTCTTAATCTGTATAATAAACTTATAGACAATTCCGGACAGGAAAAACTTCAGGAAATGGAAAGAGCAAAGATTCTTTCCGGCATTTCTTCCCTTCTTGGAGACAGGGAAGACAGTCAGGAAATGGCAGAACAGATTTTCAGAAAATTCAGACATCATATTACGAAATATGTTATTCATCATGAATACGGAAAGGAAAATTCAGTTCAGACCAGAACTCTTGTGTGGCTGGACAGCAAAACCAACCCGGAAAGTGTGGAAAAGATTCATGCCTTCGGGGAAATGTTTCTTAAATGAGCACAAAACGCAGAATTCTTCTCCATACATGCTGTGCTCCCTGCATGAGCCATGTATATGAACTTCTTTTCCCGGAATACGAAGTAACCGCATTCTATTTTAACCCGAATATTTTTCCGCCGGAGGAATATGAACTGAGGATAAAGGAGCTGAGACGTTTTTCAGAGACAGTCTCCTTTAAAATAGAAGAGGAAAAGGGCAGGGAAAAGGAATGGTCGGATGCTGTTTCCCCTCTTGCCCTGTACGGGGAACGTTCTCCCAGATGCTGGACCTGCTACAGATTCAGGCTGGAGGAAACTTTCCGGAAAGCAGCAGAGCTTGGTTTTGATCTTGTCGGAACATGCCTGTCCATCAGCCCATACAAGGACGCAGGTCAGATCAACAGAATCGGTCTTGAGCTTCAGGAAAAGTTCGGAATAGAATTTATGACGGCCGACTTCAAAAAAAAGAACGGCTACAAAAGATCCCTGGAGCTTTCCGCCCTTTACGGTTTTTACAGACAGGATTACTGCGGATGCATCTATTCAAAAATGGAAAGAGACCGGGAATCGGAATGGGCAAAAAAAGTTATGGAATTCAGGAAAAGGGAACGGGAATCAGCTTGATCTTTCAAAGACCTGCTCTGACATTTTTTATGTTCTGAATCTGATTTATGGAGTATTTTCAGCAAAAAATGTGATTTTTTTATAAAATTAAAAAAAATTTCAGAAATTTTTTAAATTTCTGCCTTCCGTTTACGTATTCCTTATATGAAGAACTTAAATAAACAGCAGTACGAAGCCTCCAGATCTGACGGAGGAGTTCATCTTGTCATTGCAGGGGCAGGCACAGGGAAGACTGTCACCCTTGTGGAAAAGGTCCGTTCAGTCATAAAATGGGGCGGAATCAGTCCTGAAAAAATTCTTGTGCTCACTTTCAGCAGAAAGGCGGCTGGGGAGCTGAAGGAAAGACTTGGTCCTGACAGCGGAATAACTGCGGGAACTTTTCATTCCTATGCCCTGTCCCTGCTGAAGAACTACAGGGACAGATTTCTGTCTGCATCTGAGTTCCCTTCGTTTCCGGCAGTAATGGATGATGACAGCAGGGAAAAAATCATCGGAGACCTGATTGCCGGAAAGAGAAATGTTTTTCTTGGAATGCCTGACTCCACTGTAAGGAGGTGTATGGACAGGGATATCCGGGAAGGAAGGGATATGGAGAAGCTGAAGAAAACAGGTCTTGGTCCGGAACTTGAAAAGCTCAGAAAAGATTTTATGGAAATCAAGAGGATCCGCTGTCTTATGGATTTTGATGACATAATCGATTTCTGCTGCCGGATGCTGGAGCAGGATCAGGCCGTTCTGAAGAAAGTCCGGGACAGTCTGGAATACATTCTGGTTGATGAATACCAGGATACTTCCGATGACAATTTTCGTCTCCTGTGGCTGCTTTGTGACGGGGGCAGAAAGAATCTGTTCGTGGTGGGGGATGACTGGCAGTCCATCTACGGATTCAGGAATGCGAAGGTGGAATACATCATCAGCATGGCAAAATTTTTCCCCGGTGTTCATCTGCATAAACTTACTGTAAACTACAGGTCCAGAAAGGAAATAGTTGATCTTTCCAACAGATTTATTAAGGGAAATAAAAATCGTACTAAAAAGAAGCTGTCCTCTTTTAAAGGGAAGGGGGGATGTGTTCAGCTGTGGCAGGTATCTGTTCCGGAAGAGGAAGTGACTCTGGTTCGGAGGCTGACGGAAGAAAATTCCTCAGAAACTGGGATCCTTTTCCGGAACAACTGGCAGGGACACAGGCTTCTGGCTGCTTTGCCTGAACTGAAGAATAAAGAAAATGTGAAGCTCATGACTATGCACGGCTCCAAGGGGCTGGAATTCCATACTGTCATTATAACCGGAGTGAAGGACAGTATTATTCCGGACAGGACAACTCCTCTGGAGGAGGAACGGAGGCTTTTCTACGTGGCCCTTTCCAGGGCAGAGGAAAATCTGCATATCATCTGCTATAAGAAGGCGGACGGCTCTCTGCCGCTCTTTGCAGAGGAACTGAATCTGAAACCCTGTATTCCATGATTCCTGTACTGTATTTCTTCGGTTTATCAGGTTTTGAAGGTTCTGAATGTCATTTCTTCATCTGTGGGATCACTGACTGGTTCATCAAAAATATGCTGGAGGACAGTATCATATCCTTGCATGATGACAACGGAATTTAATATACATGCATTGAACAGTTCCTGCTGGATGATTGGACAGAAATATCTGATAAAAAGGATATCCGGCTTCCGTGGAATGGAACGTGATGTCTTTTCCTTCAGCAGAAACGGTCTGTTAAGACATAAAAAATGGAGACCGGAGTCTCCCTTTTTTATGTATGCCGCCGGAATCTGAGGGAATCTATTCTTAACGTTCAAGTGCTGCTATCGCAGGAAGAACTTTCCCTTCCAGAAGCTGAAGGAATGCACCGCCTCCTGTAGACAGGTAGGAAATGCCGTCCTGATATCCGCCCTGCTGAACTGCGGTTACGCTGTCTCCTCCGCCAACAATGCTGAGACAGTCGCTTTTGCTGAGAGTTTCTGCAACAGCATTGGTTCCTTTTGCAAAGTTGGGCATTTCAAAGGCTCCCATGGGACCGTTCCATACAACAGTTTTAGCTTCTCTGATTTTTTCTGTAAAAGTTTTGACCGTTGCTGGCCCTATGTCCACACCCATCTGGTCGTTTTTGATTTCCCCTATCTTTACAGTTTCAGAAGGTGAATCATTTTTAAATTCTTTTACAGCAATAATGTCTTCAGGAAGAAGAATTTTTACATTTTTTTCTTCGGCTTTTTTCAGGATATCTGATGCAGATGCAACAAGGTCTTCTTCCAGAAGGGATTTCCCCACATTGTATCCCCTGGCTTTAAGGAAAGTAAAGGCCATTCCCCCTCCGATAATAAGGAAATCAACCTTGCTGAGAATATTATGAAGAGCATCCAGCTTGGATGAAACCTTTGCTCCTCCTATAATTGCACAGAGCGGCCTGTCTGCATCTGTCATTGCCTTGTTGAAATAGCTGATCTCATCGTTCAGCAGAAAACCTGCTGCATGAACCGGCATGTACTTTGTGACTGCATCGTTGGAGCAGTGTGCATTATGGGCAGCTGCAAAAGCGTCGTTAACATAGACATCTGCCAGTTTTGCCAGCTCTTTAGCAAATTCGTCATCGTTCTTTTCTTCACCGGGATAAAAACGTATGTTCTCAAGAAGGAAAATATCGCCGGGTTTCATTGTCTTTATTTCTTTTACAAGTTCAGGTCCTACAGGGGTTGTTTTAAATTCTACTTTTCGGTTAAGAAGTTTTTCAAGGCGGGCGGCTACCGGTTTAAGGCTCATTGACGGAATCTGTTTTCCTTTGGGCCTTCCCATATGTGAAATAAGAATAAGCCTGCACCCTTTTTCAAGGCAGTAATTCAGTGTTGGAAATGTTGCCTTTATTCTTGTATCGTCAGTGATATTCATCTCACTGTCATATGGAACATTATAATCAACACGAATTAATACTGTTTTTGATGCTATATCAATCTGCTGAAGTGATTTGACTGACATATAGTTTCCTCAATTCAAATTGTGATATTTCAGCTGAAACTGAAATGAAAAACATATATATTAGGCATAAAAAAAGCAGAGAATTTCTCTGCCGGATATTTAATGCCTTTTATATTGAACAGTCAAGTCAAATTTGACTTAAATGAAATCAGAAAAGACCATAAAAAACGCCCTGCATTACAGGGCGTTTTAAAATGGAAATCAGTTTTCGCTTTCAGAAGCATCCGGTTCTTCTTCAGCGGGAACAGGTTCGTCTGTTTCTGCCTGTTCAGCCGGTTCAAAATGTTTAAGAAGTTTCGAGATTTCAGATTCCAGAAAACTGCCTGTGTTTCTGGCAGCAGTGTCTCTCAGTTCATTTACTGCTTTGCTGATCTGTTCCTGTGTTGATTTTTCGTTTTTAAGCACAGCAGCAGCTTCGTGGAATTTTTTTGCAGATGCTATAAGTTCAGGATCGGAGGATATACCGTCTTTAACCCACTGCTGAGTTACCCATTTCTGTCCGATCTGTCCTGCATAGATCTGTGTCCAGCCGTTAAGCTCCAGATTTACAAAGGCAATTGTTCCTGCAGGTACTGTACAGTAAACTTTGCTGGCTTCGTTGTTCCTTGCATAACAGTCTGTTTCTGCAGTGAAAACCACAGGAGTTCCTGCAAGGTTAGCATCTCTGATGTAGAAAACACTGCCGTCAGACAGCTTTACCTTAGCCACAGCTGTGTCTGTATTTTTAACTTTAACTGTGGTTCTTTCAAGAACGGCTACTTCCTCGGTCTTTGCAAGATTGGCCCCCCAGGCAGTAAGTTCAGGATCTTTAAAAACAGCTACTTCTGCTTTTGCATATTTCAGTTCCTGTGCAGGGGCAGCCGGCTGCTCTTTTTTTCCGCAGGCGAAAAGCAGACAGAATGCCAGCATGCAGACAGATAATCTAAAGATGTTTTTCATATTGTGATACCTCTTTTATTTATATAATTATAATATATAAATATATAACATAAAGATTTTTTTGCAAGATAAAATTTTATTTTTTATGAATAAACAGACATTGCTTATGTGAACATGTGTGATTGTTTTCTCATGGAAAGGCAAAAACAGGTTTTTCCTCTGCTGGATGTTTTGTGCTTGACTGTTCATAAATAAGTGCTATATTAGAAAAATATTCTGCAAAGGTGGCATGATGATTCTGACCGAACTTCCTGAATGGAAAGCTCTGCTTTCCCATTATGAATCAGTAAAGGATATGAATCTGCGGACAGTTTTTGAACAGGACAGTCACAGGGCAGATGAGTTTTCCGTCTGTTCAGATGATCTTCTGTTTGACTATTCCAAAAATCTGATTACATCCGAAACTTTTTCACTGCTCATTAAACTGGCAGAAGCAGCAGAGCTTCCGGCAAAAATCAGTTCCATGTTCAGCGGCAGCTGCATCAACACCACTGAACACAGACCGGCCCTGCATACTGCTCTCCGCAATCTTTCCGGAAATCCTGTTTTTGCAGAAGGAAAGAATGTAATGCCGGAAATCCTTGCTGTCCGGGAAAAAATGAAACGGTTTTCCGACGGAATCCGTTCAGGCGAAAGAAAAGGTTTTTCCGGAAAACCTCTGAAAAACATTGTAAACATAGGAATAGGCGGTTCCCATCTGGGGCCGGCCATGGCAGTGGAAGCTCTGGAGCACTGGAGACAGAAAGATCTCCGATTTTTCTTCGTGTCCAATATTGACGGTGCAGACATTTCCGGTGTGCTGAATCAGTGCAGCCCTGAAGAGACTCTGTTCATTGTATCATCCAAGACCTTTACTACACAGGAAACCATGACCAATGCAGAGACTGCACAGGCCTGGCTGCTTAAAGCATCAGGTTCCATGGATGCCGTGTCCAGTCATTTTGCTGCTGTTTCCGCAAATACGGAGAGGGCTGCAGCTTTCGGCATTTCTCCGGAAAATATTTTTGCTTTCTGGGACTGGGTCGGAGGCAGGTATTCCATGACATCTGCCATAGGTCTTTCCGTTATGACTGCGGTGGGATATGAAAATTTCATGTCCATGCTTAAGGGCTTTTACGCAGCTGATCTTCATTTTCTGAATACGGAGCTGAACAGGAATATTCCTGCAGTCATGGGACTTCTTGGCATATGGTACAATAATTTTTTCGGATGGCATTCCACAGCTGTTCTTCCGTATTCACACTGTCTGCAGAGCCTTCCGGCCTACCTGCAGCAGGCAGACATGGAGTCCAGCGGAAAGAGCAGGGATCTTTCCGGCAGGAAGGTGGACTATGCTACAGGACCTGTTCTCTGGGGAGCTGCCGGAACCAACGGACAGCATTCATTTTATCAGCTTCTTCATCACGGAACAACACCTGTTCCATGTGATTTTATAGGCTTCGTAAATTCTCCGGAAGAAACAGGAGATCACCAGGATCTTCTTATGGCCAATTTTTTTGCCCAGACAAGGGCTCTTGCTTTCGGACGTACGGAGGAAGAACTTAAAAAGGCAGGGGTGTCTGATGACATCCTGTTTCACCGGATTTTCCCAGGCAGCAGACCGTCAAATTCACTGCTGTTTTCTGATTTCAATCCTGAGGTTCTTGGAAAAATCATTGCCATTTATGAGCATAGAATCTTTACTCAGGGGGCTGTATGGAATATAAACAGCTTTGACCAGTGGGGAGTGGAACTTGGAAAAGTTCTTGCAAAGGAAATTTATCCTGGTCTAAAAAAAGACACAGGCTCTGCTGCAGACAGCAGTACAGACAGGCTTCTTGCTTTTTACAGAAAGAACAGGAGTGTCCGGAGATAAAATGCAGTCTGATCTTAACGAAGCGGAACAAAAAGTTCTGGCAAAAAAACTGCGCAGCCTGGATATCCTTCGCTCAGAAGCTCATGTGGTAAGAGAGCAGGATAAGCTGCTTGTCCGGACTCTTATTGACAATTTCAATGTCCGTGGGTTTTCTGTAGGCATAGGTTTTCAGAGGGCTTTCGGATCTGTCCTTTCCGGAGACTATTTTGATTTTATCCGTCTGCCGGATGATGAATACCTCTTTATTTTTGCAGATGCCAAGGGGCACGGACTTCCTGCATATACTACTCTCATCCGTCTGCGTTCAGCTGTCACCCTTGCAGTAAAGCAGATGAACTCCATGAAAAAGCCAGGGCTGGAGAACGATACGGACAGCCTGGTAAGGGACATCTGCACCAAGTTTACAGATATCATGGAAGATTCTGCTTCCGAAGACATGGCCTGTGCCTGTTTTACCTTTATCTGCCGGAATGAAGACAGGTATGAGCTTAAGATATACAACCGGGGAATGCCCTTTCCTTTTGTGGTCAGAAAAAAGACAGGTGATGCCAGAGTCATAAATCTGAATGAAGTTTATGAAGACTGGAAACCTGAATCCGGTTCCGTTCTGGGAAGGGATGTCAGGTCACTTATAGGCAGTGCATACGATATTCCTCTCTGCTGCAGATATGTTATGGACGAAGGCGACTCTCTTTTCTTTTACAGCGACGGACTTATGGAAGCCTGCCCTGATGAAGGATCAGAGGATTTCGGTGAAGAGCGGATCGGTGAAATCCTTATGGAGTATTCAGCCATACATCCGCAGATTGCAGTTGAGGAAATGTTCCGCAGAATTTATGCTTTTCTTGGCGGTGCTTCCGGACAGAAGGATGACATGACTGCAGTTCTCATAGACTTTCCGTTCATGGGAAAAAAACAGACAGAATAAAATCTTGACGCCCGCCTCTGTCTGTATTATTTGGTAAAAAAATTTTTTTATTTACCCCATGTCTGCTCTCAGCTGCAGATCTGACCGGAGGCATTACGTGACCGATGTTTTGAAAAAAATAGAAGAACTTTCCGTTTCTCATGATAAAATATCACCGGAACTGATTAAAGAGAAAGATATCAAGCTTGGCCTCAGAAATACAGACGGTACCGGTGTTGTTGTGGGAATTACAACCAAGGGAAGAGTCATAGGCTACGAAAAGGATGCAGAAGGAAAGAAGGTTTCCGTTGAGGGAAAACTTTACTACTGTGGATACAACATAGAAGACATCATTCGTGGATTCCGAAACAGGGATGCCTACGGTTTTGATGAAACTGCCTATCTTCTTCTAACTGGCAAGCTTCCTTCACAGGAGGAACTCAGCAGTTTTTCTGAACTGCTTGTAAAAAAACGTTCCCTTTCCCGTCAGGAAAGAAGCGTTATAATGGATGAAGTTCCCAATGAAAACCAGATGTATGCCCTGCACAGTGTCATCTCCCATCTGGGAAGATGCGACACTAATCCGGATTCCAACAACATAGAGGATGTAATCCGCCAGTGCATAAATCTTATAGCAAAATTTCCTACAATTGTTGCATACAACTATAATGTAAACAGATTCCACAGGGGAGCAGATTTGCGCATGGTCAGACCGAGAAATGATCTGAGCACAGCCGAAAACTTTCTGTATATGCTGAAAGGGGAAGTCCCGGACAGGCTGGAATCCCATCTGTTTGACATAGCACTGGTCCTTCATGCAGAGCACGGCGGCGGAAACAATTCAACCTTTACAGTGAGAACCGTTTCCTCCAGCGGAGCCAACACCTACATGGCTATTTCTTCCGGGATCGCTTCTCTCAGCGGACCTCTTCACGGAGGAGCCAATGAATCTGTAATGAAAATGATGGCAGACCTTAAGAAAAATGTAAAGGACTGGGGAGATGAAAAGGCTATAGAAAAATATCTTTCAGATGTGTTTGAAGGAAAGGCCTTTGACCATTCAAAGAAAATATACGGTCTTGGACATGCAGTATATACACTGTCAGACCCCAGAGCTCTCATTCTCCGTGACAGTGCCCGTGAGTATGCAAAGCAGAAGAATGTGGAAGATGAATTTGCTCTGTACGAAACAGTGGAAAGAATCGGATCAAAACTGCTTTCCGAAAGGAAAGGAGTTCCGATCCGTGCAAATGTGGACTTTTATTCAGGTCTTATATACAAGACAATGGGAATACCACAGGCTCTGTTTACTCCTATTTTTGCCATGGCCAGAGTAACAGGCTGGTCTGCCCACAGACTGGAACAGATCATTCAGGGCAGAATAATGCGTCCTGCCTATGTAACAGCCAATACAGGCAGAAAGCCGTATATAAAACTTGCAGACCGTTAAACAGGTGTTTTCCCGGACGCCTTGCGGGATGCTGTAAAGTGCAGTGAAAAATATCAGGCAGGAAATGAAAAATCTTAAGGTCCGGTGAAAGCTCTACGGGCCGGTCCTTAAAAGTTTTCTGGTCTCCGGGGACATGAAAAACAGGGAGCTTTCCGGTGATCCGGATATCTTTATAATTCTGGAACTGATTGATCTGGGCTATCTGGATCCTTCCGCCTTCCGGAAAGTTCAGGCATTCGGAAGAACAGAGTCTGTTGTATGCAGGACAGATCCTGTATCTCCTGCAGGAATGGAATTTCTGAAAGCTGAAAAAAGGGAAGGACTTCTTAAAAAGAAGAAAATTTTTGCGGCTCTGCTTGTGACATCAGCCATTCTTTTTACAGTAGTCCTGAATTTGCTATGAAAGACAAAATTACATATTCTCTGGTGCTGAATCACGGAGAGAATGCAGGTTTTGAACATCTGCTGCTGAGCCGTCACGATTTTATCCGTGAACTTGGAACAATTCTTAAGCCTCCTAAGAAAATTTTTCTCGGCCTTGGTGATTTCCTTGAGGCAGGAGACTATAAAAAACTTCTGGATACAGTTTTCTTTGATGAGGGCGGTGCAGTGCTGGAAAACATTCTGGACAGAAATAACCGCATGATTTCAGAATCCGAGGACATTCCTTTTTCTTTTTTCAAATTTGCAGTCTATTTCCCTGATTTCCTTCTTAAGGATATTCCAGTATTCTGCGTTTCAGCCATCGGCCGCAAATCCAGACTTTTCCCGGGAGCCTGGCAGTTTATAAGGCATATAAAAAAATATTCTCCCATGGTGCTTACTGCCATGCCCTGGGAAGTTGCTGTAGAATTTACCAGACGTCTGGGGCTGGATGATGACACCCTTGTTGCCACAAGGTATGCTACTGCAAAAGACAGTTCAGGACACGAAGTATATTCAGGAGGCATAGAAACATTTGTGTCCGGAGAAAGAAAAAGTCTGGAAATAGAAAGCTGTCTGTCCAGGGAAAACCTTACTTCAGAGGATGCACTGTATATCGGCACTGGAGAATCAGGCATAAAAACCTTCTCTTCCATGAATTCAATTGCTTTCAACACCAGTTCATCAGTCACTTCCCGTTCAAAGATATCGGTCTACGGTTCTTTCGTGGATTCTCTTCTTCCTCTTTTCAATTTTAACGGTGATCTGGATTCTCTGCTGATGTCAGAACTCTATGAACCATCTGTTCCTTCTCTGGCTGTGGTTTCCGACGGAGAGGGAAAAAACAGTGAACTTCTGGAACTGGAAAAATCACATCTTACTCTGCATAACAATATTGCAGGACAGATGATGGAAAGATCCGGAGACAGCTATCAGTCTGTTGTACGTGAAATGGAGATTGAACTGGGCGGATCATTTGTGGATATTACACAGGTCAGGGACATGATATCAGACAGACTGGGGGCCTACAGAGATAATCCTCAGAAACTTGTCAGAGAAATCTATGAGACGGCAAAAGAGAGCTGCGGGAATTTTGATCTTCTGTAAAATACAATTACAGAAAATGAAATATTATTTCTTGACAGACTGCTTTTCTGCTTATTTCCTGTCAGTATTAAATTTTGAAAATTTGGAGGTTTATATGAAACGAGGGTTTATAATTTCCTCACTTCTGGTCCTTTTTGCAGCAGCGTCAAACTGTGCCTTTTTTGGAGGACTTGGAGTTCCGGAACTTCTCATAATTTTTCTTATCATTCTGATTCTTTTCGGTGCAAACAAGATTCCGAAAATTGCAAGGGATCTGGGAGGAGGAATCAGGGAGTTTAAAAAAAACTTGTCAGAGAATCCTGAAGACAAAAATGACAAAGACAAGACTGTACAGTCTTAATTTAAAGCAGATCCTCCCCAAGCGGAGGATTTGTTCTATGGAGCGGAAATGAAAAACTACAGAATAGACAAAACAGGTGAAGCAGTTCTTGATATCCTTCATCTTAATGCCAAGGCATCTCCTGCAGATATTGCCAGACAGCTTAATATTTCAGAGGAAGATGTTAAAAAGTATATCGACAGGTTCGAAAAGGCCAGGATTATCCTCGACTACAAGACCTTTATCAACTGGGAGAGGGTAAGGCAGAATACAGTTCATGCTCTTATAGAAGTAAAGGTTACTCCGGAACGGAAAGTCGGATTTGACTCTGTTGCAGAGGCAATCTACAGGTTCCCGGAAGTTACTTCCCTGGAACTGGTTTCCGGCGGCTATGATTTTCTTGTTCACGTTGAGGGGGATTCTCTTCAGGATGTGGCCCGTTTTGTATCTGCAAAGCTCGCCTCTATAAAGGGGGTTCAGTCAACAGTATCCCATTTCCTTCTTAAAACATACAAGGAAGACGGTGTAATCCTGACAGAACAGCCTGGAAACAAAAGACTTCCTGTAACACCGTAAATAACTGTTCTCTCCCGGGGAGTCTCCGGGAGAGAATCTTTATCAGACTTTCCGTTCTTATGCTGTTGTCAGAACAGCAGAAATATCAGAAAATATGCATGAACAGAAATGTTTATCATTTATTTTTGCAGTTTTTATATGGACAGCAGTTTCATAGCACTAAAAAGTCGGAGGCCAAGCGGTCTTAGGAAGACAACATGAAGTGTCAACTCCTTGGCTCACAGAACGACATGGCTACGATCCGACTTGTTGTCAGAACAGCAGAAATATCAGAAAATATGCATGAACAGAAATGTTTATCATTTATTTTTGCAGTTTTTATATGGACAGCAGTTTCATAGCACTAAA
>JAZRYV010000212.1:0-1548 GCA_045600925.1 Spirochaetota bacterium | reverse complement strand
GGCCTATAAATTCACCGTTGAATACAACATGGTGAAGTACAAAGTTGAAATCTATGCAGTGTCTCTGGAAAAATACTATATAATAATAGACGGGGAGTACAGCGGAAAAGTTTTCCTTACTTCCAGCAACATTTCCAGAGGTGAATATATTTTCCGGTACGGAAACGGTTCCTACAGACTCCGTGTTGACAGGAGAACAAAGTATCTCAGCATAAAGATCAAGGACAGCAGCAACAAGGTAAACTACTATAAACTGGCTGTTTTCCCTGAAGGAACAGGAGAAACAGAGGACCCTGCAGGGCTGGTCAGGGCTCCTTTTCAGTGTACTTTTGTGTCTCTTGCTCAGGAAAACAAAAACAGCTCAGCTGTAATTCATCCAGGAAGCTGGGTTAAGCAGGGAGATCCTGTTATGATCATTTCCTCCATGAAAATGGAGACCAGAATCTTTGCTCCGGTTACAGGAAGAGTCGGCTACATCATAGAAGAAGGCAGGCTGGATCATCTGGTTCTGGGAACAACATCCGACGGACGTATTCTTGGAAAGAGCATTCAGGAAGGAGAAGTGCTCATAAGCATTGAACAGGATAACGAAGAGACCTGGGAAAGGGACCAGACAGAGGAAGCTGTCGGTGAAGGAAAGAAACACTATGCTGACGGAGACATTATTTATCTGGAGGATGTGGAAACAGAGTTTGTCCGTGATCCAGGGAAGATCATGCCTGTGATTCTGGAATTTCTTCATGCAGGCATAGGCGGTTTTATTCACAAGCCAGGATTTTTTACTGAAATCACACGGCTTCTGGAAAAGGCAGACAGTGATCTGTGGCGAAAGATTCTTACACCGGAAATGGAACAGAAGATCTGTTCACTCATTACTTTTTACTATAATATTCTCCAGCTTTTTTCTCCTCTTGTAAGAGGAAACGGTTTTTCTTTTCAGGAGGATCTGAATTATTATATACGTCATCTGGACAGCTATGATTATTCCCCTGAATATGTTTTCAGGACAGTCATCATGGCCGTGCTGGAACAGTACGGAATCAGAGATCTGAAACCATCCATTGAAGGGGATAACAATATGACTCCGGTGGCTTTCTTTAATCTGCAGAATGCCTATTTCTTCTGCAGTGAAAACAAGAATGTCATCAGAAAGCTGATACGGATTCTGTCCTGCTCGGAAAACAGGCTTCCTTCCACTGCCAGGGTTCTTGAAACCATAATAAGTCATGAGCAGTCTGAGCCGGATGACTCTGTTGCACAGTTTGCACGGACAGTTCTGGCCAGCAAGTTTGCGGATACAGATGAGATTATGATTTACGGATCCGAGACTTTTACAGGAATATCAGCATCAGAGTTTATAAGCCGTTTCATGTCTTCATCTTCAGTCAATGCGGAAAGGCTTATGGCTGAAGTCTGGGATTCTCTTGATCTGGAAAAAGTGAATGCTGCCGGTTTCTACGGGGCTCCTTCATCTCTTGCAGATAAAATAAACATTCTGGGAAAGAAATTTCATCTCACATCACTGTATTCTCCCTGGAAGGATATTCT
>JAZRYV010000211.1:0-11906 GCA_045600925.1 Spirochaetota bacterium | reverse complement strand
CGAAGCTATGACTGTACTTCTGGCAGGGATTGCATCTATTTCACTGATTGTAGGAGGAATAGGCATTATGAATATTATGCTTGTTTCTGTTACAGAAAGGACCAGGGAAATAGGCATCCGGATGGCCATAGGAGCAAAGCGAAAGGATATTCTTGTTCAGTTTCTCATTGAATCAGTTACACTAAGTTCCGGCGGAGGAGTTGCAGGTATCCTTCTGGGGCTTATCGTCTACTACATTATAACCATTTTTGCCAAATGGCCGTTTATTTTTTCACCTGTATCTATAGTGCTTTCCTTTTCATTTGCAGCCTTCACTGGTATTCTTTTCGGTTTTCTGCCTGCGAGAAAGGCATCCAGACTTAAACCTATTGACGCGCTTAAATTCGAATAATTAAGAAGTTACGATGAGTCTGCTGCATTACTGCAGCCAGGTTCAGTCTGACGCTGCAGCATGTTTTTCTGTGCACCAGCCCGGTGCACAGAAAAACAGTTCAAATCAGAAAGATTTAAGAAGTTCCTTAAGAATAACCAGCTGTCGCTGAACTTCCTTTAAAGCTGTACTTCCCATGGATTCCTTCCTTTCCGTGGAATGCTCTGGACTGAGGCATTCCAGAATATCCTCCTGTATTACAGGAGAGAACTGTTTAAGTTCATCAAAGGAAAGTTTAAAATAATCCTTACTGTTTTCTTCACAGTAGCGGACTATGGAACCGGTAATTCCGTGAGACTCCCGGAACGGAACTCCTTTTCTGACAAGATAATCAGCGATGTCAGTTGCTGTGGAAAAATTGCTGTAAACTCCCTGAAGCATTCTTTCTCTGTTTACCTTCATAGTTGAAAGCATTACATCAACACCTTCAAGAGCAAGAAGCACAGTGTCAATGGAATCAAAAAGAGGTTCCTTGTCCTCCTGAAGATCCCTGTTGTATGTCATGGGCAGGCCTTTGAGTATGGTAAAAAGTGCAAACATATTTCCATAAAGCCTGCCGCTCTTCCCTCGGATAAGCTCCGCCAGGTCAGGATTTCTTTTCTGAGGCATGATTGAAGATCCTGTAGTGACTCCGTCAGCCAGCTTTATGAACCGGAATTCAGATGTGGACCACAAAACAATCTCCTCGCACAGGCGTGAAAGATGTGCACCAAGCACAGATGCAAAATACAGAAAATCCAGAACAAAATCCCTGTCGCTTACAGCATCCATGGAATTGAGAATAACTTCTTTAAATCCAAGCTTCTTCCTGAGAAACTCCCTGTCGTTCTTATAGTTCACACCGGAAAGAGCACCGGAACCCAGAGGCAGCCTGGATGCAGAGTCAAAAGCAGCATCAAGTCTTTTCATGTCACGGAGCATCTGCCATGTATAGGCAAGCATATGCTGACTGAATCTAACAGGCTGTGCAACCTGCATATGTGTATATCCTGGCATAAGCACATCTGAATTTTCATCTGCAGTCTTTACAAGATTTGTGATGAGGCTCTTAAGTTTTAACCTGATCTCTTCAATGGAGTCCATGACATACATGCGAACATCCACTGCCACCTGATCGTTTCTTGACCTTCCTGTGTGAAGCCGTTTTCCTGCTTCCCCTATTCTTTCTGTAAGCCGGGATTCTATGTTCATATGAATATCTTCCAGGCTCCTGGAAAAAGGAAAATCTCCTCTGTCTATCTCCTCAAGAATGTCCAGAAGACCTTTCCGGATGGCTGATTCATCCTCTGCAGAAATAATTCCCTGACGTGCCAGCATCTCTGCATGAGCAAGAGATCCACGTATATCCTGTCTGTAAAGTCTGTGATCGTACTGAATGGAAGAAGAGAGTTTTTCTGTAATATCTGCGGAAGCTTCTGTAAAACGGCCTCCCCATAATTTTTTATTGCCGGACATTTTTTCCTCGCTGTTAATTCAGTCTGTTAACATTCTCCGTTTTTCTCAGAAAACAGGAAAATGCTTTCAATGTCAGTTATCTGCATAAAACAACTGAGTCAATTTTTATTCATGAAAGAAAATTTATATTTTTCTGCCTGAAAGGCTCAGCGGAAGTTCCAGACCAGCACTCTCCAGCAGCTCCCTGTTTTTCATGGCATCTGCTGTGGGGCCGTCATAAAGAAAAACAGAATCAGCAAGAATCACAGTTCTTTCGCAGGTGTCCAGAATAAAGTCAAGATCATGGGACGCAATAATTCTGGCTGCATGCATAGAATTCAGAACATTTATGAGACGCCTTCTGCTCCTTGGATCCAGAGTTACCGATGGTTCATCCATCAGAATAACATCCGGAGAAAGGGACAGTATTGTTGCAATGGAAACCAGTTTTTTCTCTCCTCCGGAAAGAGTATATATATAACGGTCTGCCAGACTGGAAATGCCGGCTGCCTCAAGAGCCTGTTGTGTCCTGGCTTCTGCCTCCTGTCTGCTGCAGCCGTAGTTCAGGGGACCAAAGGCCACATCATCATGCACAGTAGGCATGAACAGCTGATTGTCTGCATCCTGAAAAATGTATCCGACATGCCGTCTGAGCCCTGCAAGTGTCTTTTTCCCGGAACGAATTCCGCAGATTTCCACCTCTCCCATAGCCGGAAATTCCAGACCTACCATAAGCCTTAAAAGTGTGGATTTGCCTGCACCGTTTGCACCAATGAGTCCCACAGATTCTCCTGCACCTGCAGAAAAATTTATTCCTCTCAGAATTTCTTTCTGTCCGTAGGAAAAGGACAGATCCCTTATTTTTACAGTCATGCCCGTCCTCTGTGTTCAGTCTCTGCAAATGAAAAATCTCCGCTGAACCCTCTCAGTTTCATGCTTTCATAAACCACCGAGGCCCGGTCCATGGATCGGATCAGCAGCTGTCCTGCAAGCCCGCCCCATGCTGATGCCCTGATTCCCTTTTGTCCCGGAGCTCTCAGTGAATAGGCTGTCACAAGTGAATTAACTTCCATGGAAAGGACTGAAATATATCTGAATACCAGCATAAAAACTATAACTATTATCTTAGGAACATGCAGGCATCTTAAGGCCAGACACAGTTTCACTGCTGATGTTGTGGCAATAAGAAGATAGCCTGCAAGCAGAGCACCTATTCCTTTCAGAACAAGAGTAAACATGGACACCAGACCCGCATTTATCCTGATGTTTCCGACAGCAACAGAACCTGAATCAAAAAAAGGATTGAAGATTCCAAGAAAAAAAATCAGAGGCAGAATAAATCTTAATCTTTTAAAGGCTTCAGTTATGGAAAGGTCTGCAGCCGGAAAAAGAATCAGAGGCCATGCAAGACATATAATGATTCCTGCTGCATTGTATCTGTTCAGTGACATAACAACTGCAGTATATGCAAAAGTCAGAACAAGTTTAATGACAGGATGAATACCGTTTATCCGTTTGTTTTCCGAAGCCAGACGGTCCAGGTGATGGATAAAGTTCATCTCAGAACCGGAAACTGGTCTGAACATTTTTTCTCCCGTGCTGTGCATAAATATCTGCTGAATGAGCCCCGTAACCCCTGACCTATGACAGCATTAATCTTTTTATTAATAGAAGTCAGAATATACCACAAGAATATACTACAAATTTAATTTTTGTGCTACTGCATAAAATGGCAAGTCTTTTTTTTGAGAACAGCCGGCAGTCCGGCTTCTGTTTATTCTTTCTTTTTTCGCAGAAAGACAGTTTTCACAGCAGGACAGAGAAGTTTAACGTCTTAAATATGTAACAGCTCCTCTGTATCTGCGCTTCCAGTACACATTGTTCAGAGATGCAGAACATGTTTTTTTGCCGGAACTGGGGGCATGAATGAATTTTCCGCGGCCTGCGTAAATTCCCACATGGGAGATTTTTTTCCACGATGTCTGAAAAAAAACCAGGTCACCAGGAATAAGATTTTTTTTTGAAATTTTCCGTCCCCCTCTGTACTGGGCTTCGGCTGTTCTGGGCAGCAAAATTCTGTTCAGTCTGTAAACATACTTAACGAAACCGGAACAGTCAAACCCTCCGGAAGGAGATGAACCTCCTGCTCTGTATGGGATTCCGGTATATTTCTCCGCAGTCCTGACAATTCTCTTTCCTCTGGATACGGAAGCTCCGTAGTGATATCTGCCTGCAGTAGAACAGGAAAAGAGAACTGCAGATGCAAGCGCACAGATCAGAAATTTTTTCATATTTCAATTATCGGCCTTCATTCTATATTTTTACATAAAACAGCGAAAAGTACTTGCAAAACATTCTTTTATAAAGATTCTATTTACAGGGACTGGCATGAAAAATTTACATCATAAACTCATTCTTTCAGCGGTATTCTTTCTTTTTCTGTTTTCACTGTCTGATGGTACCGCTGCCGGCCTGTATGATCCCTCACTGAAATGGAGAACTCTGTCCACTGAACATTTTCTCATCCATTATCATCAGGGAGAGGAAAACCAGGCACGTCTGCTTGCAGCAATTTCAGAGGAGACCTTTGAAAAACTTCATGCATCCCAGCACTGGACTCCGAAGGCAAAGACTGAAGTTGTAATCGCAGATATAACAGACAGTGCCAACGGATCTGCCACACCATATCCGGTAAACAGCATTGTCCTGTATCTTTCAGAACCTGAACCGCTCACTGCCCTTGACAATTACACCTGCAGTCTCAGATACATTTTCACACATGAATACACACATATTCTGAATCTTGACATAGTAAACGGATTCTGCACATGGACAAGGACCTTTCCTGGCAGGGTATGGTTTCCATCATTATTCCAGCCTCTGTGGATTCTGGAAGGGAATGCAGTTCTTGAAGAATCCAGGCTTGAAGGAATGGGAAGGAACACCGGAGCCTACGGAAGGATGGTGATCCGGACAGAAGTCCTTTCAGGAAAATTCAGTGATATTTCCCATGCCTGCGTATTTCCAAGAGACTGGCCAGGCGGAAATGTTCCCTATCTGTACGGAGGTCTTTTTCTTGAATATCTGGAACAGAAGTACGGGAAAGGAAAGGCAGCAGATATTTTCCTGGAAAACTCAGACAATATTCTGCCATACCTGAATTATAAAAACGGACAGGATGTATTCGGAAAAGATTTCACAGAGCTGTGGAATGAATGGAAGACGTACACACAGAAAAAAATTCAGCAGCAGTACATAACTTTACAGGAAGAAGGTCTGACAGAATACAGGATCATTTCCGATCCGGAATCCGATTCCACCTGCCCTGCCTTTTCACCGGACGGAAAGACAGTTTACTGTTCAGAATCATCACCCCGGGAAGGAACCTGCCTCGTGTCCATTGATACGGAAACAGGTTCCTCACAGAAACTGTGCAGGCTCTTTAATCCCGGAAGAATCGCAGTCTCGTCTTCGGGAAAAATCTTCATCTCCGACTCAGAAGTATACAGAAATTTTTCCATCTATACAGAGATTTACTGCTTTGATAAAAAATACAGACCACTTACTGAAGGAAGAAGAAGCAAGTATGTTGCAGTTTCCTCCGACGGCACAGAACTGGTCTATGTGAGACAGAACCGGAAAAAATATTTCCTTACATCGGATTCAATGTCCTGCACAGAACCTGAAACAGTCCTTGAATCGGACTTTCAGCTGGCATGGCCGGCTCTGTCCCCTGACGGCAGAAAAATAGCCTTTTCCGCCAGATCCGGACATGGAGGCCACTTCCTGTATATTCTGGACAGAAACTCCATGGAACTGACATGTCTCACTGACGGAAAATTTCATGAGTCCATGCCGGCCTGGACACCTGACGGACTGAAACTTATTTTTTCATCTGACAGATCCGGAATCTATAATCTGTGGGAATACGATCTGTCAGCCGGAACTGTTACAAGGCTTACAAATGTGGCAGGAGGAGCATTTCAGCCCACAGTATCACCGGACGGCAAACAGATTCTTTTCAGCTCCTATGAAAAAAACGGCAGAGCGGCTGCCCTGATGCTCATGCCTGAAAAGCCATTCTCTGAACCTGTCCCGACAAAAGCTGAAAAGAAAGACCTTTTCTGTCTGACAGCACAAAAAGAAGAGGATTCAGGCCTGAAACAGGAATCATCAGCCTACAGTCCCCTGCCCTCAGTGCTTCCCCAGTACTTTCTTCCGCTGTTTTATTCCCAGGAAATATACAAAAACACATACGACTATGCAGCAGGAGTCTGTGTAACCGGATACGATATTCTCCGCCGCCATTCATATTATGCATATGCAGCCTGTTTCCCTGTTCACCAGAAAAGGATGGCCATAAATGCCCTGTATACTAACTCTGTTCTGTATCCGGATATATCACTTCATTATCAGGATGAACTTCTTTTCCTGCAGAATGACAGGTTCCCATACAGAGACAGAAACACAAGTGCAGCATCAAGGGAACTTTCCAGACTGGCAGGTCTTAATGTTTCTCTGCCTTTCAGGCATATTGCATCAGCAGGCATACTGTCCTTCGCTGGCATATATGAAAAACGGAAAATAAATTTCTTCAGACCTCCTTACGAAACTGAAAAAAATATTATTCTCAGCAGCGGGAGAATCAGCTGTGCATTTTCCAGTGCTGAGACTCATGCATATTCTGTAGTGCCTGAAAAGGGAAGATACATTTTCTTTTCCGGGGATCTGTACAGCAGACATCTTCAGTCTGACTTCAGTTTTTTCAAAGCTGCCGGTAAATGGACCGAATACTTTCCAGGCTTCGGAACAAATCACGGTTTTTCCCTTCAGGGACGGACAGCGGCCTTCATCAGACGGCCGGGCATTATAAAGCCATTCAGTCTTGGGAAATATTCCGTTACAGGAACAGATGCGGAAATAAGAGATGTCTGGGGGCTACGTGGTTTTGACGGGGGATGTGAATACGGCAGCACACTTTCTGCACTTACTGCAGAATACAGCCTGCCTTTTTTCCAGAAAGATACAGGGACAGGCATGCTGCCTGTCATGCTCAGGGATCTGTGGCTTAAATTCTTTCTTGATGCCGGAGACGTATGGAACAGCAGAAAAGATATAAAATTTCATGCCGGAACAGGAGCTGAGCTTCACTTTAACCTGACTGCCGGCTACAGCACTGCCTTATCCGGTTTCTGGGGAATTGCACAGGGGATTGGAGAACATGCTGAAACAAAAACCTATTTTGGTCTGGCATCGGACCTGTCTGACTATATGATGACACAGGAAACAGAAGAACCTGTTATTCACAAGTAAAAGACTTGATTATTTACAATAATATGTCATGCTTTGCAGCTATTTCTTTTTAAAGGAGTTTCTCTTGGAAGATTCTAAAAATTATTTTTTTAATGTACCTGATTACAAAAAAGCAATACAGAACAGTACGGATTTTTTTCTGCAGTTCAGTTCCATGGACTCGGATGTTGAAGCAGTCCTTTCCAAAACTGTAAGACGGTGGATGGAAAGTCTGGATCTGATGTTCATAAATGATCATATTATCAAATTTGAAACTGAACTGATCCACAATGCAGTCAAGGCCAACATAAAACGACTGTATTTCAGAGAAAAAGGACTTAACATAAATACAGTTAAGGACTACAGAACAGGCATGGAAACTTTCAAGGAAGAGGCCATTTGCTCCGGAAAGGAAAAATTCAATGCCATGCTTAAAGATGCGAATCTCATAGTAAGAATTTTCTTTAAAAATACAGATGATTATCTTCATATCAGCACCATCAATAACTGCCCTGCTCTGGACATTGAACTGGACAAGATTAATGCCAGGATAAGCAAGGCCTACAGGTATAAAAACATATCCCAGGCCTTTGATGATGTTGTTGACGATTCTGAAGATTCCGGACTGGGACTGATTGTAAACTTTTTCATTCTGAAAAGCATCGGTTTTCCCAGCAAGGCGTTCCGGGTCTACAGAAAGGACAATCTTACTATTGCCACACTGTCAGTTCCCAAACATCTCAATGTTCCTGAATCAGAAAACAGAATTGCAGAAATCATCGTAAATGAAATAAACAGCTTCCCTGCATTTCCTAAAACAATCCTTAAGATACAGGAACTGTGCAGACGGCCGGATGAACCCATAAAAAACATAGCAGATGCGATATCCAGAGACGTAGGTCTTACAGCATCCCTTCTCAGACTTGCAAACTCCGCAGGATTTGCAGGAATAAAAAGAACTGATTCAGTTGAGGAAGCCATAATCAAGATAGGGATAAAATCCCTGACATCCATCCTCATCGCCTCCGGCATAGACCGTATAATGGAGCACAGATTCAGCGAACTGAACAGTTTATGGAGAGAAGCCTACACACGGGCCTCATATGCAAAACTTCTGGCAGAGAAACTGAACCGCCGACAGATGGCAGATCCTGCTTATCTCATATCACTGCTGTGCGATGTTGGAAGGATTTCAATTACAGCCATAAACAATGATACTCTGGATAAACTGATCAGAACATCCCGTGTTTCCGGAAATGATACAACGCCGATACTGGAAGAAATGGCACTGGGAATAAGCCATGCAAAACTTGGAAGCCTTATATGCCGGAAATGGCACTTCAGCGAAACCATTTCCCAGGTCATTGAATTCCATCTCCGGCCATTCATGGCTCCGGATCACATAAAAGAACCTGTTTATCTCACATATCTTGCAAACATGTTCATTAACATGGACAAAGACAAAACAGGTTTTAACTTCATAGATGAAGAAGTACTGGACTGGTTCAGTATCAATGATGAAAAAAAATTTGACGACCTCCGTACTGCTGTTAAAAATGACGCAGAAAAATTAATGTCCGAGGAAGACAGGTCTTCCAGAGACAGCATACAGGGTTAAAAAATGTACTTTCAGGATATTATTGCCAATTTAAACAAATACTGGTCAGAAAGAGGATGCCTTCTGGTTCAGGGATATGACAACGAAGTAGGAGCAGGAACATTCAATCCATCCACATTCCTTAAGGTTCTCGGCCCTGAGCCATGGAATGCAGCCTATGTGGAACCATCCAGAAGACCTACTGACGGAAGATACGGAGACAATCCCAACAGGCTTCAGCACTACTACCAGTATCAGGTTATTATGAAACCTTCACCTGCTGATATTCAGGAAGCATATCTGGATTCACTGAGATTTCTTGGCATTAAACTGGAAGAACACGATGTTCGTTTTGTAGAAGACGACTGGGAATCTCCTACACTGGGAGCCGCAGGTCTGGGATGGGAAGTCTGGCTGGACGGAATGGAAATAACACAGTTCACATATTTCCAGCAGTGCGGAAGTCTGGATCTTCATCCTGTTTCAGTGGAAATTACCTATGGACTGGAACGTATATGCATGTATATTCAGGGAGTAAACAGCGTTTATGATATTCAGTGGAATAAAAACCTGAAATACAGAGATGTACATCACAGAAGCGAACTTGAATTCTCCCACTACAACTTCCATTATGCAGATACAGACATGTATTTCAAACTCTTTGACATGTACGAAAAAGAATGTCTTTCCATTCTTGATGTAAATGACGTGCATCTTATCCTTCCGGCATACGATTTTGTTCTGAAATGTTCCCATGCATTCAATATGCTGGATGCCAGAAGCGCTATTTCTGTAACAGAAAGAGTCGGATACATTGCCAGGGTCAGAAATGTGGCAAGAAGGTGCGCAGAACAGTATGTTAAAATCAGAGAAGAGATGGGTTTCCCTCTCCTGAATACTAAATGACACAAAGTCCGGCTTATAAAAAAGGTCTGGTAAACTTAAAAAAGTATCTCAACAGATATGATAAATTTATCATATCCACCCATGAGAGTCCGGATGCAGACGGTCTTGGCTCGGAAATTGCTTTTCTGGAACTGCTTCGTTTTCTGGGCAAGACCGCTCTTATAATCAACTCTGATCCTGTCCCTGAAACAGTAGAATTCATAGACGTTGACAGGGAAATTAAAGTTCTTCGTCAGAATTTCCGTCTTCCGTCTCACCCTGAACAGTATGCCCACTTCATTCTTGACACAAGAGATTACGACAATATAGGAATTCTTCATTCAACACTGAAAAATATCGTTCGTGATGTTTTCATTATAGATCACCACGAAGGAGAAAATACTGCATCTGACAGAGCTATGATTCTTTCCGATGCCTCCTCCTGCAGTGAAATCATCTGCGATCTGATAAAATCATTCGGAATGAAACAAAACCTCAAGACAGCTCAGGCTCTTTTTGCAGGTATGGTCTTTGACACCGGATCTTTCCGGTATCCGAAGACAACTCCACATACATACAGGATAGCTGCAGACTGTATTGAAAACGGAGCCAGTCCCTCTCTCATATACGAAAATCTTTATGAAAGGAATTCCCTTTCCAGCTTTTCACTGAGGAACAGGATTGCCTCTTCCATGGAAATAATGGAGGACGGAAAGCTTGTGGTTCAGAAACTGACTCCGGAAATGCTGACTGAAACAGGAGCCACTTTTACAGAAGGAGAAACATCAATCAACACTCCGCTGACAGTAAAAGGAGTAATCGCCAGTGTCCTTATAAAACAGGATTATACAGGACCTGTAAAAGTAAGCATGAGAACAAAAGGCCCTTATGATGTGGCAAAGATTGCCATTGCCAACAGTGGCGGCGGTCATAAAAACGCTGCAGGATACAAATCAAATCTGCCCTTTGATGAAGCATACAGGCATGCTGTTCAGGAAATAAAGGAACTTCTCAGGAACGGGAACTGATTCTGCCTTTTTCCAGTAGGCTTCCGGGATCCGGGAACTCTCCTGCTCTGGCTCCGGATCTTTCCACAATCATGGATGCCGCTGCACTGGCAAGATGTCCGCAGTCTTCAGCAGAAAGTCCTTTCACAAGACCGTAAATTACAGAAGCGGCATACATATCTCCGGCTCCGTTTGTATTTACCACATCTGCATGAACAGGAGCTATCCTGTACACTCTGCCGCCTGAATTAATGAAACTTCCTCTCTCACCCCATTTCACTGCAGCAAAACTGCAGATTTTTCCAAGAGCTTCTGCAGCCTGTTCAGGTTCAAAACCAGTATAGGCACGGGCCTCCTCTTCGTTGGCAAAGATTATGTCTGCATATCTGTTAACTGCCTCGTCCATGCGTGGACGGATTCTTTCTATAAGGGCAGCATCAGACAGATCAAGAGAAACAGCAGTTCCGTACTTTTTAGCCAGATTCATTGCATAGACAGAAGCCTCGTACAGATTGTCCTTTTCCAGGAAGAATCCTTCGAAATGAATTACAGATGCGGAACTGATGGCCTCTTCATCAACATTTCCTGCAGAAAAAAGCTGAGATGCCCCCAGATGGGTTGCAAAAGTTCTTTCTCCGTCACCTGTAATAAAGGTGATTGCATGACCTGTAAGTCCCGGAAACTTTGCTATAAGAGGTTTTACGCCGGACTGTTCCGTGGCTTCCAGAAACATTTTTCCAATCTGGCATGAACCCACGGATCCCATAAAGACACAGCGTCCTCCGAGAGCATTGATTCCGTCAATACAGTTCGCGGAACTTCCTCCAGGAGTGTAAACAGGAGAAAGTCCCTTTCCTGCTTCCAGAAAATTAAGAATTTCACGGCTCTGCTGTTCATCAATGAGCGTCATGGAACCAGGTTTAAGCCCCATTTCCATCAGGAGAGAATCATCAGCCTGAACAGTAATATCCATAAGAGCCGATCCGACTGCTGCTGCAGTATAGGACCTTTTTCTTCTTATTTCCAGCAAAAAAGGACCTCCCTGTTTTACATTAAAATATCAGAACTTTTCAAGAGATTTCTCAAGAAAAGCAGCCGTTTTAGGACTTTTCGGATGAGAGAAAACCTCTTCCGGAGTGCCTATCTCCTCCACGACTCCGCCTGCCATAAAAATAACACGGTCCGCAACATGCTTTGCAAAATTCATTTCATGGGTAACAACAATCATCGTGGAATGCGTTGTCTTAAGGTCCTTTATTAC
>JAZRYV010000210.1:0-1540 GCA_045600925.1 Spirochaetota bacterium | reverse complement strand
GAGCATCTTTATAACTTTTTCCAATTTTCGCCTTTCCGCATCAAAATAACGGATCAGGCTCTGGGCTTCTTTGGCCCCCTTCTTGGGCACCTCATATTCCATGCTCTGAATCACTTCCTGGCTTTCTTCACTGGAACCGGTAAGGATGAGCTGCTCCTCATAGCGTTTGTTGCGCTGAATGTCTTCCGAACAGATTGTTTCACTGAGAATGTCGTCGATTATCTTTGAATGAACAAAAAGAAGCCTGATTATTTCCGCAAAATTAGGCTGCACCAGTCCGTTTTTTATAAGGACCGGATGAACAGACCGCAAATTCACTTCAATCTTCTTGAGCGCCTGTCTTTTGGCATTCTCCGGGCTATTTGAATTGAAGAGATTCTGGAAAAAATCGACTATTTTCTGAAAAAAAGACATTACCTTCTAATTTTAATGGTAAACCGATGGTATTACAAGTTTTTTAAAAATCCAGAGAAAATATTTTCATATTCAGCTCGGCTTTCGGCAGCCACAACCTGACGGCGCAGCTGGGCACCCCCTGTAATTCCGGAACTGTAGGCGCAGAATTTCTTCCGCATCAAAAGACAGGCGGCCTTTTCCCCATGGTCTTTGATGTTCATATCCAGTTCCCTGAAACCCGCTTCCAGGCGCTGCTGCAATGACTCCTGATGATATTCCCCGGTTGTAAGGAATTCTCTGGTCCTTGTAAAGAGAAATGGATCTCCCATAGCGCCACGGGCAAACATAACACCGTCTACGCCTGTCTGCTCCAGCATCTGTTTTGCAGTTTCCGGGGTATTGGCATCTCCAGATCCAAATACAGGAATGGCTCCGTTCACAAGCTCAACAAGTCCCGCCTGGATGTTCCAGTCAGCCTTTCCTTCATACCCCTGGGCTCTGGTCCGGGCATGTATGGTGATGGCATCAGCTTTTGCCGAAAGAGCTGCCTCCGCGCATTCTTTCCACGTAATGTGGGCTGCATCCCATCCGCTCCTGATTTTTATCGTCACAGGGACCTTGCCCCTCAACGGATGGGTCTTATCATAATCTTCCGTGGCTTTCTTTACACTTTCAACGATTTTAAACAGAAGGTCCGGATTCTGGGTCAAAACACTTCCAGCTCCAGATTTCACAATTTTTGGTACAGGACATCCGCCGTTAATGTCAATTGCGGCACAGTCCGTACGTTCTAGCACAAGAAGGGCCGCTTCATACATCACCTGAGGATTTCCCCCGAAAATCTGAACCGAATACTGTTTTTCATTGTCAGCACGCTTCATGAGATCTTCTGTTTTTCCGGAACCTCGGGTCAGTGCCTCTGCCGAAACCATTTCCGTAGTACAGAAAGAGGCTCCACATTCCACACACAGACTGCGGAAGGCTCTGTCACTGTATCCGGCAATAGGAGCCAGAAACAGATTTCCTTCCAGTTCCAGATTTCCAATCCGTACAGGGTGATACAAACTCATGAGATCTTGAACTTATTCCGGCAGATTAAAAATGGTGCAGCTGTTTTTCCACAACTGTGCCGACAGAGTTTCCA
>JAZRYV010000209.1:0-2892 GCA_045600925.1 Spirochaetota bacterium | reverse complement strand
CTTTTTGTCTTTTCCAGAGACAAGGAAAATATCTGGTGCTGGTCCTATCTTAAGGATGAGGCAAACATCCTCAATGCCATAAAGCTTCAGTGGAAGAATACAGGACTTAAATGTATCGAGTTCCAAGGACAGACTGTGCCTGTTCCTGTTGAGCCAGAAAAGTTTCTTGAGTCTTTGTATGGAAATACTTGGAATGTTCCATGTGTCTACTGGGAAGATACGCTGGCTGGCAATATTGCCGAGATAAATAAAAAGGATGGGCGATTTAGTCCTGTTTGATAAAGATGGATGAAAAAATAACCAGAGGTAAAGTAATATCATCTCTTCTTTGGAAACTTTTTGAGAGAATGGGGAAAAAGGGCATTACATTTATTATCTCTATTATTCTTGCCAGACTTCTGTTGCCACGGGATTTTGGAATAGTGGTTCTGGCACGCGTCTTTATCGATATAGTCATAACATTTATCGAAAATGGTTTTTCTGTTGCATTGATTCAGAAACGCGATGCCGATGAACTGGATTTTTCCTCTGTGTTCTATTTCGGTCTGGGGATTGCCGGAATCTGCTATGCTGTACTCTGGTTCATTGCTCCTGAGATAGCAAAATTTTATAATATTTCAGAAATACAAGGTGTTTTACGTATCCTTTCTGTCATCATATTTATCGGGACCGTCAACTCAATACAAGATGCAATACTGTCCAAGAATATGCAGTTTAAGAAATCTTTCAAGATTGTTCTGAGTTCTGTTCTTATTTCTGCTATCGTTGGAATCTGGATGGCATACAATGGCTTTGGAGTCTGGGCTCTGGTATGGCAGAAAATCATCAGCTATATAGTTTCCTGTATTATCATGTTCTGGCTTATAAAATGGCATCCGCGTCTGATGTTTTCCTTTAAGCGCATTAAAAAGCTGTTTTCGTTCGGAGTTAACACTTTTTTCGCTTCCGTCCTGAATTTTGCATACAACGATCTGTGCAGTCTGGTAATCGGAAAGAGCTTCTCTTCGGCTGATCTTGGAATTTACAGCAAGGGAATAACCTTTCCGCAGTTCATAGTTTCCAATCTGGATGGCTCCATCCAGTCTGTGATGTTTCCGGCGTTCGCAGCATATCAGGACGACAGACAGCGGCTTAAGGAGATGGTTCGCCGTTCAATTGTCACCAGCTGTTTTTTTGTAATTCCTGCGATGGTCGGTCTGGCTGTGGTGGCTGAGCCTCTGGTCGTATTGCTTCTTACAGAAAAGTGGCTTCCATGTGTGTTCTTTCTCCAATGGGCATGCATAAAATTTGCTTTCTGGCCTATTCAGACTGCCAATATGCAGGTTTTGAAGGCTATGGGTTATGGCGGTACTCTGCTTAGATTTGAGACAATAAAAAAAATCATCTGTGTGGCAGGTTTCTGTTTGGCTGCTTTCTGGTTCCGAAGCCTTAAGGCTATAGTGATACTGGATGCACTTGCCACTCTGATTTCTGTAATCATAAGCACATTGCCTAACAGCCGGTATATAAATTACAGTATTCACCAGCAGCTTCTGGATATATTCCCGTCTGTGGCTTTATCTGCAGTTATGGGACTGTGCATAATGGGCATGAGATTTCTGGGGCTGGAATCTGTCCTGACTATGGTATTGCAGACTGCGGTCGGAATGATGGTTTATTTTGGTCTGGCTTTTATTTTCAGGTTGGAAAGTTTAGGATACTTATTGAGAATTATCAGGAGACAATGATTTTGAGAAAATTTATCCGTAGAGTAGAAAAAGGTCTTATCCTTCTCTATAGATTGCTTTTAAGATATATATTTTTCTTCAAGGTGGATAAGGTCTGCACTGCCGATACAGCGCGGTGTGACGAAAACCCATACAGCGTTAATTTCTACTGGGAGCGCAAGGGAAAAAATGCTCCTGTCTGCTGTGCTTCGCACTTGTATGAACTGCTGATGTTTCTGGATAAAGTGCTTACAGAGTCCGGCATCCGCTGGTTTGCCATAATCGGTACTCAGCTTGGAATAGTGCGGCACAAAGGACTTATTCCATGGGAGACCGATGGAGATATCGGCGTGATGGAGTCAGACAGGGCAAAGGTGTTTGATGTCCTGAAAAAAAATCTTGTCGGAAAAAGTTACGCTTTGGAAGAAAAGCCTGAATGCTTAAAACTTAAGTTCAGCAAAAAAAATACTCTGCATGTGGATATAATCTGGGGGCATGAGGAAGGCTGCAATGTTGTTTTTGTCACTAAGGGAATCCGACGAATTTATCCCGCCGCTTCAATCTATCCGCTTAAGATGGGATGTTTTTATGACAGGGAGATTCCTGTTCCTGCGGATGACAATATTCTGAAAACATTCTATGGGGACAAGGCTCTTACTCATGGTTATAAGCAGTGGAGCCGCAGCAAAAAGGAATTTCTGCTTACAGATTTCTCTCCGGCTCCGGTTGATTTTAAGGAGATCCGATGACAGATCCTGTTATTTTTGTTGTCAATCTTGAATCCTCTGCTGACAGAAGAAAGTTCATCTCTGAACAGTTGAATGATTTTGGCTTGAAGTACAAAATCTTCCCTGCTGTGGATGGAAGGAAAAAAACTCAATCCGAAATAGATGTGGTTTATGATTCAGATAAAGCTCAGGAGATTTTTCGCAGGGAACTTACCCGTGGGGAAATAGGATGTTCCTGGAGTCATCTGAATATTTACAGGAAAATTGTAGAAGAAAATATCTCAGAAGCGCTGATTTTAGAGGATGATGTATTCCTTTCTCAGGACTTTCTTGAGGTTTTTAAGCGCAGGAATCTGTTTCCGACCGACTGGGAGCTTGTCTTTTTTTCCCATAACAATGCAGTTTCTTCTGTCTGGGATAAACAGGTGATCTTTGGAAAATATAAACTGGTAAGGTTT
>JAZRYV010000208.1:0-5676 GCA_045600925.1 Spirochaetota bacterium | reverse complement strand
GGAGCGGATCTTCTGGTGTTCCTTCTTACCTGCTGTTTCAGGTACATGCTGAGATGTTCCCTTGCAGGGGAGGATAACTGTCTTACAGAAGAGCAGCCGGAACAGGAGACTGTGGAACGGCTCATAAAAATTTTTCTTTCCATAAACCGTACTCTTGATGTGAACATGCTTCTCAATGTAAGCCTTAAGGCTCTCCTGTACTCTGCTGATTCCATGCCGGCTGCCGGACTGCCTGGAACTTTTCTGTACTGAATCTGTTCAGGAAAAAGAGGATTAATGGCTTGACAAAAGGGGGCTTCCCGGTTTTTCTGTTAAAAATTACGAAGGTAAGCATGAGTTTTGACAGAAACAACAGGTGGTTCTTCCTTGCGTTTGCAGTAACAGGAGCTGTCCTCGGTTCTGCTCTCGGAACTCTTCTCGTGAGAATTTTTCCGGCACTGTCCATACTGACATTCAATCTTACAGGACCTGTCGGATTCAGCCTGGAGTTTATCTCCTTCAGCCTGAAAATAAGTCTTTCAACGATTTTCGGAGCCCTTGTGGGACTTCTGGTTTTCAGAAAGATTTAGGCCGCACCTGCGGCTATCAACTACGCCTGCTGTTCCGGGGCGTGTACCATAAACCGGTCTTTGGCCGGTTGCCTACTTCCTTAAGAAACAGGCAAATAATCAGAATTTTATCATGTCCCTCGGGACTTATGATGAATAATATTTTAATTAATTAAACAAACAGGGGGATACTGGATTGGCAGTAGTATCAATGAAAGCATTGCTGGAGTCTGGAGTTCATTTCGGACATCAGACCCGCAGATGGAATCCCAAGATGGCTCAGTTTATATTCTCGGCCAGAAACGGCATTCATATCATCGACCTTCAGAAGACCATGCAGAGGGTAAAGATTGCATATGAAGCAATGAAGAATGTTTCCGCAGAAGGCGGAAAGGTCCTCTTTGTAGGAACAAAGAAACAGGCACAGCAGGCTATTATAGAATATGCTGAAAAATGCGGTGCATATTATGTTGCAGAAAGATGGCTTGGCGGCCTCCTTACAAACTTCAAGACAGCCAGCAAATCCATAGAAAGACTCAGAGATCTGGAACGTATGCGTGATACGGATACATGGGAAGCTGAAACAAAGAAGGAACGTCTTGAACTGAACAGAGAACTGGAAAAGAAGAACAAAATTCTCGCAGGCATCAAGGATATGAAGAAGCTTCCGGATGCCATGTTCATTATCGACCCGAAAAGAGAAGCTATTGCTGTTAAGGAAGCAAAAACCCTTGGTATTCCTATTTTTGCAGTAATAGATACAAACTGCAATCCTGATGAAATCGATTATCCTATTCCCGGAAACGATGATGCCATCAGAGCAATTGCTCTTTTCCTTGATGTAATGGCAAACGCCATTATTGAAGGGCAGTCCGGCGGACAGACAGAGTTCCAGGAAGAAGGTGAAGAAGCTTCTGCAGAAGGAGAAGTTCCCGCAGAAGAAGGTGAGGCTGTTCCTGCAGAAGATGCACCTGCTGCATCCGAGAACGATGCATGGTAGAATTTATCAATATTAATTTAAGGAGCTTATCGTGGCAGAAATAACCAGCGAAATGATAAAAAAACTGAGAGAAGCAACTCAGGCAGGAATGGTAGACTGCAAAAAGGCTCTGGTTGAAACAGCCGGAGATATGGACAAGGCAGTTGAATTCCTTCGTAAAAAAGGTCTTGCTTCAGCAGAAAAGAAAATGGGACGTGAAGTTTCTGAAGGCATCATAGCTTCATATATCCATCACAACGGAAAGCTGGGAGTTCTTGTTGAACTCCGTACAGTTACCGACTTCGTTGCCAGAAACCCTGAATTCCATGAACTGGGACATGACATATGCATGCAGATTGCTGCTGCAAATCCCCAGTACATAAAGATTGAAGATGTTCCTGCAGAAGTTGTGGAAAAGGAAAAGGAAATCTACAGAGCTCAGATGAAGGATTCCGGAAAGCCTGCACAGGTAATTGAGAAAATTATTGAAGGAAAGCTTTCAAGCTTCTACAAGGATGTCTGCCTTATGGAGCAGGAATCTTTTAAGGACAGCAAGCTCACCATGAAGGAACTTATTAAACAGAAGATAGCAACTTTCGGTGAGAATATAGAAGTATCCCGTTTCAGCCGTTTCGAGATTGGTGCCTGATAACAGGAGCCTGACCATGAGTTCTTTACGATACAGACGTATCCTGCTTAAAATAAGCGGGGAAGCTCTGGCAGGAGATGGAAAAAACGGGATTGATCCTGCCATCCTTAAAAGGATTGCAGAGGATATCAGAAACGCCCGTAATGCGGGCGTTTCTATAGCCCTGGTTATAGGGGCAGGTAATTTTTTCCGCGGAGCAATGGGGGAGGAGCTGGGGATAAAGCGTTCTACAGGAGACTATATGGGAATGCTTGCCACCGTAATGAATGCTCTTGCCATGAAAAATGCTCTGGAACAGCTTAACGTGCCTTCATGTGTAATGAGCGCAATAGCCATGGATGATGTTGCAGAGCATTATTCAGTCCGTTCAGCCTGTGAAATGCTGGACAGTGGAACTGTTGTTATTGCAGCAGCAGGCACCGGACATCCTTTTTTTACTACAGATACAGCAGCGGCTCTCCGTGCTGTGGAAACAGGCTGCGATGTCATGCTTAAGGCCACAAAGGTCAACGGTGTCTATACAGACGATCCGGCAAAAAATTCTGCAGCTGAAAAAATGGATTCTATTCCTTACATTAAAGTAATCAGAGATCAGCTGAAAGTCATGGACTTGACTTCAGTATCTCTCTGCATGGAAAACAAACTGCCGATGATTGTTTTTGATCTGTTTGAAGAGCATGCTCTTATGCGCATACTTGCAGGTGAAAATATCGGAACAATAATATCCTGAAACGGAGTCTTTTATGATACAAGATATTCTCAAAGATGTTGAAGACAGAATGAAAAAAAGCCTGAATGCACTGCAGAAGGAGTTTGCTGCAATTCGTACAGGCAGGGCAAGTGCCTCTCTTCTTGACGGAATTACAGTTAATGCCTACGGTTCCCAGATGCCTCTTAATCAGGTGGCAACAGTTTCCGTTCCTGAGCCCAGACTTCTGGTCATTCAGCCCTGGGACAGGTCCACTCTGGGAGAAATTGAAAAGGCCATCCTTAAATCTGATCTCTCCATCAATCCTTCAAACGACGGTGTTCTGATCCGTCTTCAGATTCCAGCTCTTACAGAGGAAAGAAGAAAGGAATATGTTAAGATGGCAAAACACAAGGCAGAGGAATGCAGGGTTGCCGTCAGAAATATAAGAAGAGACGGAAATGATACAGCAAAGAATCTGGAAAAGGATAAAACCATTTCCGAAGATGAATCCAAAAATGCTCAGACTGAAATTCAGAAAATTACAGACAGGTATATTGATGAGATTCAGAAAATGACGGACAATAAGGAAAAGGAAATCCTCAGTATCTGACCATGAAGAATTACAGAAATATGCTGGATATGTCCCGGATTCCGGGACATATTGGCATCATCATGGACGGGAACGGACGCTGGGCCCAGAAGCACGGACTGCCCAGGCAGGAAGGCCATAAAAAAGGTTCTGAGATCATTGAACCGGTTATGGATGCCTGCATTGATCTGGGAATCAGAGCTGTTTCCCTGTATGCTTTTTCCATGGAAAACTGGACAAGACCCAAAACAGAGGTTTTCGGTCTGTGGAAGCTTTTTGAATATTTTTTCGGCACCAGACTGGAAGCCATGATCGGAAAGGGAATCAGGGTGATTCATTCCGGATCTTATTCCAGACTGCCTTCCGGAGTAAAAAAACTGTTTGCTGATGCTGTTGAAAAAACATCATCCAACAGAAAAATAATACTGAATCTCTGCATAAACTACGGCGGAAGACAGGAAATTATCAGCGGAGTAAACCGGTGGCTTGAAGACAGGAAGGACGGACAGAAGCTTACAATGAAGAAACTGGAAAAATATCTTTATACAGCAGGTCTGCCTGAAACTGATCTTATTATAAGAACCAGCGGGGAATACCGTATAAGCAATTTTATGCTGTGGCAGATGGCCTATTCTGAAATGATTTTTACAGATATTCTCTGGCCTGATTTTACGCCCGGACATCTTTATAAAGCAATTTATGACTATCAGCAGAGAGAAAGGAGATTCGGAAATATATGAACAGCCGGTTAAAGGAAACAGTTTTACGTATCGCCAGTGCAGTTGTGGCACTGCCGGTTTATTTTGCAGCCGTAGTGACAGACAGTTTCTATTCCATTCCTGTTCTTGTGGCGTCTGTTATCATTTCTGTCATGTGCCTGTATGAGTTTTATCTTATTGCTGAAAGTGCAGGTTATCCTGTTTTCAAAGGTCCCGGGATCGCAGCTGCAGTGGCAGTAAATATTTTAATGTATCTGTTTGCCTATGGTCCGGTTCTTGGTTTCTCCAGATATTTCGGCATTATGGATGCAAGATTTATTATGGCGGCAGGTGTTCTTCTGGTTTCTGTTATATGCATCATCCATATATTCAGGCGTCCTCTTAAGGGAGGAATTTTTGCCCTCGGGGCAACAGTTCTTGGGATAGTGCTTATAGTTCTTCCTTTTTCACACATGATTCTTATGAAATCGCTCAAGGACGGAGTATATTATATTCTTCTTCTGAATATAACGGTTATGCTGAATGATGTGGCTGCATATTTCGGAGGAGTCCTTTTCGGGAAGCACAAGGTAGGTTTTCCGGTATCTCCTAACAAGTCCTGGGAAGGATACTGCTTTGGCCTTATGTTCAGTGTGCTTTCCATGGTTATACTGAACCGCCTTTGTCTGCTGCTGTTTTCCAGAGATCTGTTCTCCATGGTGGAAGCTGTTCTGGCCGGTATCATCATCAGTTTCAGTGCTACAGTGGGAGATCTCATTGAATCTGCCGTAAAAAGAGACGGGGGCATAAAGGATTCCGGTTCCATTGTTCCGGGGCACGGAGGAATGTGGGATGTTTTTGATGCCATCATCTTTTCCATGCCGCTGTTCTATTATTATCTCATGCTGAGAAGCGCATTTATTTAGCAGGTCGCTGAATAAGATATTAAAAGACCGGCACAGCCGGTCTTTTTTTAACACCGGAGCAGAGAACAGCTGATTTTATGAACAGTCAGGATGGCTGTCATTCAGGGATTTTATTCATAAAAACCACGTGGCTTCCGGTTCCGTAAGCAGAAAAAGATCTTTCATCTATTTGCAGTTGACAAAAACTCAGGTTTTCTGCAGTCAAAAATCATGGATTCTCAGGAACTGTTTGACAGTCTTAACCGGGGCATGACCGCCGAACGGCTCTGTGCCTTTAAAAGGAATGTGGAGAAAAATCTCCCGTTCATAAAGAAATACGGCGGTCTCCGCAGTGTGATCCCCCTTATGCGCCGGAAAATTATTGTGATTGCAGGAGCCGGCCCTTCTCTGGATGAGAGTCTGCCTGTCCTCCGGAAAATGAACATTTCGCACTGCATATTCAAGGCTGCAGAGATTACATTCTTCCAGCACGCTATATGGCATGTACTCCTGGAAAAATTCCACACTGTCAATAATGGTCCTCTGCCACTTTCTGATCTCATTCTGCGATATTCCTTCAGTCAGAGGATATATGGGCAGTATTCCATGATAGTTAT
>JAZRYV010000207.1:0-3571 GCA_045600925.1 Spirochaetota bacterium | reverse complement strand
TAGCTTGTTCTGTATTTAAGCTTTCCTATATGATAGAGAGCATCCCTGCTGAGACCAGGAATACCCAGTTCATAGGAAGCTCTTTCACCTTCCTCAAGCATTGATTCATCGATTTCCTTTGTGACCTTTTCCACGATTTCCTCAATCCTTGCAGGATGGATTCTTCCGTTCTGAATAAGTCTTTCAAGGGAAATACGGGCAACCTCTCTGCGTACAGGGTCAAAACCGGAAATTACAACAACTTCAGGAGTATCATCTATAATCATATCAACCCCTGTGAGATTTTCAAGGGTACGGATGTTTCTTCCTTCCCTTCCGATAATCCTTCCCTTCATTTCATCAGAAGGAAGTGAAACAGTTGTAACTGTATTTTCCGATGTGACATCGGAAGCGTTTCTCTGCAGTGCAGATACAATGACTTCCTTTGCCTTTTTATCAGCTGTCCTTTTAGCCTCTTCCTCTATTTTATTGATGAGTTTTGCAGCTTCAAACCTCACATCGTTCTCCAGATTCTTAAGAAGCAGATTTCTTGCCTCCTCTGTAGTCATTCCGGAAATACGTTCAAGTTCCTTGTTGTATCTTTCAAATTCTCTGTGAAGTTCTTCTTCTTTCTCCCTGTTTGCCTGTGCTTTTGCGTTTACAGCCTTTTCTTCTTTATCTAATTCTTCTATCCGCTTGTCGATAAACTCTTCTTTCTGAAGAAAACGTTTTTCAAGATTCTGTACTTCCTGACGGCGTTCCCTGGATTCCTTTTCAAAAAGATTTTTTTCCTTTAAAAGCTGATCCTTTGCCTCAATGAGAAGTTCCTTTCTCTTGTTTTCAGCATCCCTCACAGCTTCCTGAATGATTCTGTGAGATTTTGCCTCTGCAGAGTTGAGTTTGATTCTGCCCAGGTATGCACGAGCTGCAAAACCAAGGACAAGAGCGACAGGGATAGCACAAATAAGTATGATTGTCTGCATGCCGACCCCCTTTGCCGAAACACCTGTTTTTACAGAAAGCTTCAGCCATAATATAATTATAGGATCTGAAAAATCAGTCTTTAAACCGTCTCAGGAGTTTATCAGAAACAATTTTGGGGACCATGGCAGAAATATCGCCGTGACAGGATGCCACTTCCTTCACCACACGGGAAGAAATGAAGGCAACATCATCGCCAGGAAGCAGAAAAGCCGTTTCAATTCCGGGAGCAAGCCTTCTGTTCAGGTCTGCAATTGGTTTTTCGTATTCGTAATCAGTTATGGATCTTATACCCCTGATTATGACACTTGCACCCTGTTCCCGGCAGAAATCTGCAAACAGTCCGTTAAAAACAGCAGCCTGCACAAAATCCTTTAAATCGCTGCAGCAGGCATTGATGATTTCCAGCCTTTCCTGAAAGGAGAAAAGACTGTTTTTAGCACTGTTTCTGCCGATAGCGACGATGAGTCTGTCACATATATTCTTTGATCTCTTAATAATATCGAGATGGCCAAAAGTCAACGGATCAAACGATCCAGGATAAATTCCTATGAGCATATTTTTCAACAAATCCTCACTATCAATAAATACATAAAATAAAAATATGTCAAGCATATAAAGGCATTATACGGATTAAAACGGGAAATAAAACTTTTATTTGACAAAATACGGCTTATAAAGGACCATTTTCAGTAAAATTCAGCTGCTGTGCAGCATATCAGGAGGCATGTCATGGCAATGACAGTTTATAAAAGCAGATGTACAGGATGCGGGGAATGTACAGATGTCTGTCCCCGTGGTGCCATCAGCCTTAACGAAAAAAAGAAAGCAGACATAAACAAGGAAAAATGCACTGTATGCGGTGAATGCGGAAACAGATGTCCTGCAGATGCCATAATTTACCAGTAATGAAAAACTACAGAGAAACTCTTACTTTTACTACAGAAACCCGCAGGGCTTTCCTTCAGATCACCGATCAGATCAGGGAACTCATTGAAAAAAGCGGGATCAGAGAAGGACTGTGTCTCATCAGCACCATGCATATTACTTCCTCTGTTTTCATCAATAATGATGAAAACGGTCTTATGGAGGACTTTTCTGATTTTCTTGAAAAACTTGCACCGGAAAATTATCCCTACAGACACAACCGGGGAAACCCAAACGGCGACGCCCATTTAAAAAGAACAGTGATGGGCAGGGAAGCAGTCATTGCAGTTACAGAAGGAAAACCGGATCTGGGCCCATATGAGGAGATCTTTTACGGTGAATTCGACGGCATGCGCCCCAAAAGGGTTCTGGTAAAGATTATAGGTGAATAGAATTCCTCTTATAGATGTGCACTGCCACCTGAACCGTGAAAACTACGGACCGGAACTGGAAGCAGTCATTGAACAGGCCGGAGAGGCAGGAATTTATGCCATGGTAAATGCATGCGTAAAACCGGAACAGTGGCAGGAAGCCCTTGACCTGCGGGAAAAATATCCCTGCATTAAATGTGCACTTGGCATTCATCCGTTTTACGCCAAGCCTGGCCAGGAAGAGAAACTGGCTGATCTGTATGCTCCGGACAGCAAACCGGATGCAGCAGGAGAAACAGGTCTGGACAGCCGGAGTCCTGTTCCCATGGAACTGCAGATGAGCCTTTTCTGTGACCAGCTGAAAACAGCCGGTGACCTGAACATACCTGTAATAATACACTCAGTAAAGGCTGTTCAGGAAACCATTGCCTGCATTAAAAAGACAGGCATTCCGGACGCAGGTGGAATCATTCATTCCTTCGGTGGAAGTGCAGATCTTGCGGACATTTATATAAAACTGGGGCTGTCCTTTTCACTTGGCGGCATTCTTACCATGCCAGGAGGAAGGAAAAGAGCCGGACTTATGGCCCGTATTTTCCCTGATTATTTCATGCTTGAAACTGACAGCCCGGACATGCTCCCTGTTCCTGCCAGGACAAAGCCGCCTGCAAAAAATGTCCCTGCAAACATTGTATACAGCCTGCAGGCGGCTGCAGAACTGCTTGGCATTTCTCCTGAGGAGACAGGAGCTGCTGCAGCGAAAAATGCAGAGAAAATGTTTCTCCGGTAAAAAGTCTGAACATGCAGAGGCAGTAAATGGATCATTCGCGTACAGAAATCATTACAGGTACAGAAGGGCTTGACCGTCTCATGAAGGCCGAGGTTTCGGTCTTCGGAGCAGGCGGAGTAGGAGGCTTTGCCGCAGAAGCCCTGGCCAGAGCAGGTGTGGGAACAATACGTATTTTTGATTTTGACACAGTGTCGCCATCAAACATAAACAGGCAAATCCTGGCCCTTAATTCTACAGCCGGAAAGCTTAAGTGTGAAACCGCAGCACTGCGCATACGGGACATCAATCCGGACTGCCGGGTCATCCCTGTAAACATAAAACTTTCACCGGACAATATATCAGTCCTTGCAGAAGGAACATCATGGGCAGTTGATGCCATAGATGATCTGTCAGCCAAAATCTGTCTGATCACAGTTCTCAGGGAACGGGGGGCCGTTTTCATAACATCCATGGGAGCAGGAAACAGAACCGATCCTTCAAAAATACGTATCGGCGATATAAGTGAAACATCTGTATGTCCTCT
>JAZRYV010000206.1:0-8620 GCA_045600925.1 Spirochaetota bacterium | reverse complement strand
AGCATGCCTGAATATTCCGGATGCTTTGAACTGCTTAATACAGAGAATCCTGAACCTCTGGCAGAAATACACAGAATGTATCTGGAAGCAGGAGCTTCCATAATCGAAACCAATACTTTCGGCGGAAATCCGGTAAAACTGGCTCAGTACGGCCTTGCAGACAGATGCATGGAACTGAATTCAGCAGGAGCCGCCCTGGCAAAAAAGGAAGCCTCTTCATTCAATGCCCTTGTGGGAGGCTCCATGGGCCCCACCGGACTTCTGATTGAACCTGTTGGAGAAGTTTCCTGTCAGCAGATCTATGACGGTTTTGCAGAACAGGCCAGAGGGCTGGAGGAAGGCGGAGCCGATATAATCATAGCAGAAACAATGAATGATATTCAGGAAGCCAGACTGGCACTGCTCGCCGCAAAGGAAGCGACTCACCTGCCTGTAATATGCAGCATGACCTTTGATGACAGAGGTCATACCATGACAGGAACAGATATTTCCACAGCCTTTGCAACCCTTGCTGCCTGCGGAGCAGACGGGCTTGGAGCCAACTGCGGCATGGGACCGGCTGCTCTTGCAGAAATCTTCAGAAAAAACGAAGATATACTCTTTTCACTTGGTGTTCCTCTGTGCGTATGGGCCAATGCAGGACTCCCGTCCGTTGTAAACGGAAAAACAGTCTACAGCCTTACTCCTGAAAAATTTGCTGAAGAATCCACAGCTTTTGCAGAAGCCGGGGTCAGGGTCATCGGCGGATGCTGCGGCACCACACCGGATCATATCAGAGCCCTCAGAAGAATGACAGAAAACATCGTTCTGCCGGAAAAAAATACAGTCAGAAAATTCTACATAACAGGCAGAACAAAAATACTGGATCCGGATGCAGGCAGTTTCATTTACATCGGTGAAAGGCTGAACCCCAGTGCCAGAAAAAAATTCAGAGAAGAACTGCTGGAAGGAAAGCAGAACTTTCTCAGGGAAGAAGCCCTGAAACAGAAGGAGGAAGGAGCAGATCTACTGGATATAAACGTAGGAGTTCCAGGGCTGGATGAACCTGCTGCCATGGAAAAATCCGTCAGAACACTGTGCAGCACAGTTGATCTTCCTCTTATGATTGACTCTGTAAACCCTGAAGTTCTGGAAAAGGGTCTTATGATGTATCCCGGCATTCCCGTGGTCAACTCAATTGACGGAAAAGAAAGCAGCATGACCGGAATCCTTCCACTTATTAAAAAGTTCGGCTGCTTTGTTGTTGCCATGTGTTCCGATGAAACAGGAACACATATGGAAGCGGAAAAACGAATCAGCACAGGCGACAGAATAGTGAACAGGCTGATTTCTGAAGGAATAGATAAAAGCAGAATTTTTGTGGATGCCATGGTGCTGGCAGAAGGTTCCATGCCCGGAAGCAGTCTGGAAACACTGAAGGTTGTGGAACACTTTGCAGGCCGTGGGATAAAAACATCTCTTGGCATAAGCAATGTTTCCTACGGTCTGCCTGAAAGGAAACATATCAACAACGTTTTCCTTTCCATGTGTGCAGAGAAAGGTCTGTCTGCTGCCATAGTAAACACCTCATCTGTTCACATGTATGTTACAGAGGAAAAACTTGCATCTGATTTTCTCACCCTCAGAGATCAGAACGGTTCCGCATACATTAAATTTTTCAGTTCAAAGAAGGGGCCGGAGAAAAAGGCAGCAGCACATGCAGATGATATCATGACAAAAATATACACTGCAGTGCTTCACGGGAATACAGATTCCATAGATGAACTTGTTTCTGCAGGGCTTAAGGACGGAAAAAATCCAGGTGAAATAATGGACAGAGGACTCCTTGCTGCCCTTGAAACTGTAGGGGAAAAATACAGTACCGGAGAATTTTTCCTGCCTCAGATGATATCTGCAGCAAAGGCCATGCAGAAAGGGTTCCAGATTCTTAAACCGCTCCTGACAGGAAAAGGAAAATCAGGTGCAGGACGGATCATCATCTGTACAGTAAAAGGAGATGTTCACGATATAGGCAAAAACATAGTTGCCATGATGATGGAAAACCACGGCTTTGAAGTCTTCGATCTTGGAAAAGACGTGGCGTCAGAAGTCATAATACAGAAGGCAGAAGAACTTCATCCGGATATAATCTGCCTCAGCTCCCTTCTCACCACTACCATGGGAGAAATGAAAAAAACAGCAGATCTCCTGAAGGAAAAAAATATGAAAATTCCGCTGATGGTGGGAGGTGCAGTAGTCAACGAGGACTATGCAGAAAGCATAGGAGCCCATTATACTGATGATGCTGTTGCCTGTGTGGAAAAAGCAAAAAAGATGCTCGGAGGCAGATAAGACAGATGTGTCCTGGCCTCACCTGAGGCCAGGCATAAACAGGATTCCAGGTCAGGAACATATGCTGTCAGAGATCATCAAGATCAAACTTCCAGCCGGAATTCTCTTTTACAAAAGACAGCTCTGTCCCGTTAAACAGAAACACAGATGCCGAAAATTCACTTCTGTGCTGAACCTGTGCCACAGCATTATTGCCTCCAAAAAGAACATTTTTCTGGGAGCCTATAATCAGACTGATAAAATCCCCTGCTGACATTCTGCTGATCTGTTCAGGCATTAATCCCCAGTATGCAGCAGCAGCATTTCTCTGGGCAGGTTCCATGGCGGAAAATTTCCCTCTGATTAAACTGATTTTTTCAAGACTTCTGCTGCTGAGGTTTTTTTCCAGCAGCAGTACATCATTGTTCTGAAAAGAGAAAAAAACATTTTCAAAAGCCTTTTCCGGAGATTCTGCCGCTCCTGAAGAACCGCAGGACAGGAGCAGACACAGTCCCAGGAAAAGAAATGCTACATGGTGCATGAAACAGAATCTCCGCTGATCGAAACCAGCATATTGTCTATAAGACGTGTTGTTCCGAAGAAAACTGCAGCAGCAATGATACAGCGGTCTGCAGCATAGGTTATAAGCTGAAGGTCATCATGTCTGACCAGTGAGATATAATCAATAAGTGTCGGATTTCCTGAATTTATGACCTTTTCCATTTCCTTCTGGATTACGGCCCATGAGCGTTCCCCTGCTTTAAGCAGTTCTGCTGCACGCTTTAAACTTCCGGAAAGAACAAGAGCTCTCTGTTTTTCATCCGGAGAAAGATGTTTGTTTCTGGAGCTCAGGGCAAGACCTGTTTCTTCACGGACAATCGGAGCTATTATCATCTGAATCGGGAAGTTAAGATCCTGAATCATTTTTTCAATTGATATGGCCTGCTGAATATCCTTCTGACCGAAGACAGCCACATCAGGCTGAACAATATTGAACAGCTTTGCAACAACCGTAAGGGCTCCTCTGAAATGTCCCGGACGGCTCAGACCGCAGAGATTGTCTGTGAGCTTTTCCACATCAACATAGGCCTTTCTGTCAGAATACATTTCGCTTTCCAGAGGCATGAACAGAAGATCAACTCCTGCCTGCTCCGCAGTCTTCATATCCTGCTCCGGTGCAGCAGGATAATTTTCAAAATCCCTCGGATCATTAAACTGCATTCTGTTTACGAAAATACTCATTACCTGATAGTCTGAAACTTTAAGTGCTTCCTTAACCAGACTTGCATGTCCGTTATGAAGGAAGCCCATTGTGGGAACGAATCCGATTCTCTTTCCTTCTCTGCGGGCCTGTGCCACATTTTCTCTGACTTCTTTTACTGTGTGTACGACTTTCATTACAGCCTCTCGAACCTTTTCGGTTAAAATATCTTTATGAGACAGTTGCCTCTTTTTATCTAAAACTGTCAATCAAAAGCCTGATATTATCATCATATCACCAAGCCTGAATTTTTTGGCAGCAAAATCTGCAAAATGTCTGATGACTGACCCCTGAGAACCAAAACCGCTTCCGTAGAAGGCGGCCTTTTCCACTGTGAAGCCGGCCTCCTTCATAAGCATGGAAAGATTTTTCAGTGAAAAATAAACAAGGTGTTCCGGAAAATTGTAGAATCTCCAGTTCCGGCCTGCCAGCTTCATAAATACCGAACCGGCACAGCATGTGGATATGTACAGACGGCCGCCATGCCGCAGATCCCTGCGTGCCTTCCTGAGAAAAAGATCAGGTCTCTGAAGATGTTCTATGCTTGCCCACATGGTTATGCAGTCAAAGGGCTCTCTGTACTCCGTCTCCAGATAGTTTCCCAGAACCACATCCAGACCTGCACCTGCTGCAAAGTTCACGCAGGGCTCTGAAATATCAATTCCGGAAGCGGTCCATCCTCTCTGTTTCATGAATGAAACAAAGTAGCCGGCAGCACATCCGATATCAAGCGATGATTTTTTCCCTGCAAGAGTCTTTTCAAAATCAAAGAAATTCAGGTCACGAAGATTCATGGTAAAAACACGTTCATTCTCCGCTTTCTGTTCCGGCGAAAAATAGTTATTATATCCACGGTCTGTTCTTACGGTAAAATAGTTCAGACCGTAGCAGCTTTCTGTTACAGACGGGTCAGGTGCAGGATGGATAAATTCAAGACCGCAGTTCCTGCATTTAACAAGAGAAAAAATTTCTCCCCGGCCTGAGTCCCTGGAAAACAAAGGGGCAAAATCAGATGATCCGCAGACAAGGCATCCTTTATTGCTTTCTCTTTTCATTTTGTATTAGACCCTGTGGCCGATGGAACAGCGTACACATTCCGGCCCTACAAGGGAATAGAGTTCACGGATCAGTTCCTCGCATGGATTTACATTGAATACTTTGTGTACTTTGATCACCTGCTCAGGACTGTTCTCGCTGCTTGCATGAAAATATACTGAACATGGACCGCTGTATCTCTGAAATGCGTCCTTCAGTTCATCCAGCATGACATCATCAACACCGACTGTTATATCCAGTTTTATATGAATTGCAGATATGGCTTCTCTGCGGACCTCCTCAAGCGGACGGACAGAGGAAACAACAAGTCTTGACAGAGAGTTTTCTTCAAAATCAACCTTCCCTTCTATGAGAACAGGAGTCTGCATTTCCAGAATTTTTCTGTATTTTTCAAGGATTTTACTGAAGACCAGAATTTCCACAGTTCCTCCAAGATCCTCGAACTTTCCCTGACCGTAATTCTTTTTGGTGCTTTTGGACTGTTTAACTTCAAAACCCTGCACCATACCAGCAATGGACACCTGCATGGAATCTGTTCTTCCGGATTCCGCAGCTTTTCTTAAAGAAGAAATGGAGGATGATGAATAGAACTTAATCTCATCTGCATATTTATCAAGAGGATGACCTGACAGATACAGGTCCAGGGCTTCCTTCTCATTCTCGAACTTCTCATCATCAGACCAGGGCTTCACATTAAGGAGCTGCAGAGAAGAAGCAGAACCGTCTTCTGCTGCCATGGTATCAAAAAGATTTCCCTGCCCCAAACCTCTGTCCTGCTGAATCTTCCTGGCAGATTCCATAAGGACATCCACCGATGCAAGAAGCTGGGCTCTGTTCGGATTCAGCTCATCAAAAGCACCTGCCCTGAACAGAGAGGAAAGGACACGGCTGTTTAAAGAAGAAATATCAACCCTTTCAAAAAAATCCTGCAGAGATTTGAAAGGACCGTTCTTTTCCCTTTCTGCAATGATGCCTTCCACTCCTTTTTCTCCCAGACCTTTGACAGCACTGAAACCGAAACGGATCTTTCCTTTTTCAATAGTGAAAGAATAGGAACTTCTGTTTATGGAAGGAGGAATTACAGGAACACCGTGTTTTTTACAGTCGTTGATGAGAACCGTTACATCAGTAGGATCCGTGGACAGCAGAGCTGTAAGGTACTCCACATAGTAATGACACTTGAGATAGGCAGTCTGATATGTTACCACAGCATAGGCTGCAGAATGAGACTTGTTGAAACCGTACTCCCCGAATTTTTCCATTTCCTCATAAAGGATACGGGCAGCCTCAGTATCAATATTCTGTGCAGCTGCCCCTTTGATGAATTTATCCTTCATGGCAGCCAGAACTTCAGGCTTTTTCTTTCCCATGGCCTTGCGAAGCTTGTCAGCTTCAGGCATTGTGAATCCTCCCACAACCCTGGAAATAAGCATAACCTGTTCCTGGTAGACAATAACTCCAAGGGTATCTTTAAGAACAGGCTCAAGCTGCGGCAGTTCGTACTGAACCTTGCTGGGATCCTTTTTTCGTATGACGAAATCCTCAGCCATGCCTGCTTTCAGGGGCCCAGGTCTGTAAAGGGCTACAACAGCAATAATATCATCTATGGAAGTGGGACCAAGCCTCCGGAGCAGATTCTGCATGCCGGAACCTTCAAGCTGGAATACCCCGACCGTATCCGCATCCTGAAGCAGTTTAAATACGTCAGGATCATCCAGGGCAAGATTCCGGAGATCCAGCTCCTTACCGGTTGTCTGTTTTATGAGCTTAAGACAATTGTCAATAATCGTAAGGTTGTTCAGGGCCAGGAAGTCCATTTTTACAAGACCTGCCTGCTCCAGGGTGTTCTTTTCATACTGGGATGTAACGGCACCTTCTCTGGTATCCATGTACAGAGGAACATAATCCGTCAGCACTCCTCTGGAAATAACAACACCGGCGGCATGTTTTCCTGCAGAACGTACCAGTCCCTCCAGTTTAAGGGAAGTATCGATGAGATTTTTTTCTTCAGGAATGCCGTTATAAACACTCTGAAGCTCCTTTGAGGTTTCCAGAGCTTCCTTAAGAGTGCCTGCATCCCCGATCATCCTGGAAATCTCATTGGCTCTGCCGTATGAAATACTGAGGGCACGGGCCACATCCTTCACAACCCCCTTGGCCATCATCTTGTTGAAGGTGATGATCTGGGAAACCTTGTCCTCCCCGTATTTCTTCTTAACATAATCAATTACTTCTTCCCGCCGCAGAGAACAGAAATCCAGATCCATATCAGGCAGTTCGTTTCTTTCCGGATTCAGGAATCTTTCGAAAAGAAGATCATACCTCAGAGGATCTATGGACGTAATATCCAGACAGTAGGCAATCATGGAACCGGCTCCGGAACCGCGTCCGGGACCTACAGGAATCTTCTTTTCTCTTGCAGCCTTGATAAAATCCCATATAATGAGAAAATATCCGGAAAAATCCATTTTGCTGATGACTGAGTATTCATAATCCAGACGGCTCTGCACTTCGGCAGGAACAGTCTCTCCGTAGATTCTGTGAGCCCCCTCAACGGCCAGATGATACATATAGGTGTTCAGATCATATCCTTCCGGCACATCAAACTGAGGCAGAGCAGGATGGCCCAGATCTATTTCCAGACCGCTGGTCATTTCAGCAATCTTCACAGTATTGTGAAGGGCCTGAGGATAATCCCTGAACAGAACTTCCATTTCCTCCGGAGATTTTATATAGAACTCATTTGTGGAAAAGCTCATTCTGTCAGGATCATTTATGGTCCTGTTGGTCTGGATGCACAGAAGTATTTCATGAGCCTCATAGTCATCCTTTGTGACATAGTGACAGTCATTGGCTGCAATCAGGGGAATGTTCATGTCTGCAGACATTTTAATAAGTTCCCTGTTTACGATCTTCTGTTCAGGAATGCCGTGATCCTGAAGTTCCAGATAGAACCGGTCCTTTCCGAAAATTTCGTAAAATCTTCCAGCCAGCTGCCTTGCCTTTTCCGTCTGTCCCCTGACAATGTATCTGGGGATCTCCCCTGCAAGACAGGCAGAGGAACATATTATGCCCTTTGAATATTTTTCCAAAGACTCCATATCTATTCGAGGCTTGTAGTAAAAACCTTCCACATAGCCTATGGATGAAAGTTTCATCAGATTTTTGTAGCCTTCATTATTCTCTGCCAGCATAATAAGGTGGTAGGCTTTTTCCTCGCCGGAGTCCCTGACAAATTCCTTCTTGAATCTGGATCCGGGAGCAACATAAAATTCCTGTCCCACAACAGGCTGAATTCCTTCAGCTCTGGCTTTCTGATAAAATTCCACTGCCCCGAACATATTTCCGTGGTCAGTAAGAGCCACAGCCTTCATGCCAAGTTCCTTTGTGCGCTTTATAAGATCCTTTACCTTTATGGCACCGTCCAGCATGGAATAGTCGGAATGATTATGCAGATGAACAAAATCCATATTAAGTCCTGAAAATTTATTATCATTTATATGATCTTACAGGATAATCTTTTTCCTGTGACATAATTTCAAGTATTAATCAGGTCTTTTCCGGAAAATTAATTCTTTGTAAAATTAAAGTTTTTCCGGCTCCTGCCGATATTTAAAGTATCATTTTACACTATTTTCCTGCCCCGGGTCTGGGGCATTTTTTTTGCCCTGAATTTCTTTTCAGAAGGCAGGTCTCCGCAGATCTGATATTTGCGGATTTATCTGCAGGCTGGACAGCCTGCAGATAAAATCAGCTCTGCATGGATGCAACAGAATTCTCCGGTGTCATCTTTCCCTTTACTGTCTTCAGGATCTCCAGACGGTTCAGGGCATCCACAAAGGACATTATGCCGGAAATAGTAATATCCACGTGAACAGCACTGCCGAAAGCCTTAAGTTCCACACCGTCATATTCATCCACAACAGTACATGAAACCTCTGACTGGGCATCTGAACCTCTGGAAATTGCCACAAGATTGAAAGTTTTAAGACG
>JAZRYV010000205.1:0-2731 GCA_045600925.1 Spirochaetota bacterium | reverse complement strand
CCCATCTGGCGGACAGATTCAGCATCCGTACAAATTTTTCCGGAACAAAGACAGATTTTTCAGGATACGGGTCATACTACTACAAAACAGGTCTGAATCTTCCTCTGAATCTTACTTCCTTTATAAACGGAAAACAGTCACGGTTAAATTTTAATCTGACAGGGAAAATTCTTGAGCCTGTGCTTGAACTTAAGAAAAAAGGCACTGAACCTCTGAAACTGACAGAAAAATAATCAGGCCTTCTTTTCCAAAACCTGTTATTATATTGTTTATATAGTTGACAAAAACCGTCCTGAACGGCTTTTTTCCAGTAAATACAGAAAACCACATAGACCGACTCACCAGGAGACATGTTTTGACACTTAAAGATGAAATCAGAAATATACTCAATGAAGCACTGAAAGACGCAGTCCGTGAAGGAATTCTTCCTGAAGCAGACTATCCTCCTTTCCGGCTGGAATATCCAAAAGAGACAAAATTCGGTGACTATTCAACACCTTTTGCTATGGAATCAGCAAAAATCCTTCACAGAGCGCCTGCAGATACTGCAGCGAAACTGAAACCGTATATTGAAAAAAATCCTGTGATAGGAAAAGTGGAAATCGCTAATCCTGGATACCTGAATCTTTTCATCTCCATGGACAGGCTGAACTCTGCTTTAAAAGACATTCAGATTCAGGACCGGAATTATGGATGTTCCTCAAAAGAAAAGCCGCTGCGGGTAAACATAGAATTTGTTTCCGCAAATCCAACAGGTCCGATGAATGTAGTTTCTGCCAGAGCTGCAGCACTGGGAGACACCATTGCAGCACTTTTCCAGGCTTCAGGAGATGCTCCTGAAAGAGAATTCTATGTAAACGACTACGGCAATCAGGTCAGAATGCTTGGTCTTTCTGTTCTTGCCAGAATACGTGAGATCAGAGGAGAACACTCTGAATTTCCTGAAGAAGGATACCACGGGGAATACGTTAAGGACATAGCAGCATGGATGATTAAAGAACATTCTGATACTCTTCAGAAAATATCAGATGAAACAGAACTGATTAACTTCTGTGCAAGGACTGCAGTAGAATACAATATATCCGGTCAGCAGAAGGATCTGTCAGATTTTAATGTAACCTTTGACCGCTGGTTCAGAGAAAAGAGTCTCCATGATGCAGATGCAGTTAAGGAGACATTTAATATTCTGGATAAAAAAGGATTTATCTACGAACAGGACGGCAAAAAGTTCTTCCGTTCAACTGATTTCGGTGATGACAAGGACCGTGTTGTCATAAGGGATGACGGACGTCCTACATACCTTCTGGCCGATATTGCCTATCACAGGAATAAAATTGAACGCGGCTATGATATGATCATAGATATATGGGGCCCGGACCACCACGGCTACATTGCCCGTCTCAGCGGAGCTGTACAGGCGCTGGGGTTCCCTCCGGAAAAATTCAAAGTTCTCATTTCCCAGCAGGTAAATCTTGTTATGAACGGAGAGACTGTAAAAATGTCCAAGCGTCTTGGAAACTTCTCCACCATGAGAGAGCTGGTTGATGAGATCGGGGTTGATGTTTCCAGATACTTTTTCCTTATGCGCTCCATGGACAGCCATCTGGATTTTGATCTTGCCCTTGCTAAAAAGGACAGTTCTGAAAATCCTGTATTCTATCTCCAGTACGCCCATGCCAGAATCTGCTCTCTTTTCAGAGAAGCACAGGCAAGAGGAATTAAATATACACAGGGTGTATTCGACGGCTCTTTTCTGAATGACGATGATACAGTGCATCTTATGAAGCTTGCAGCACGTTATCCGGAGGAAATTCAGGATGCATCTGCTGCAATAGAACCTCACAGAATACCTTCTTTTCTCATGAAAACTGCTCAGGCATATCACAGGTTCTATACTGACCACAGGATCCTCACTGATGATGAAGCCAGAACATGTGCATACCTGAATCTCTGTGATGCAGTACGGAGAGTTTTAAGGAACGGGCTTGAAATACTCGGCGTCTCCGCTCCTGAAAAGATGTAGCCATGAACGGGAACTGTTCATCAAATCCGGCAGAAGAACTGGTTCTGCTGCTGAAAAGCAGAAACCTTAAGATTTCATCTGCTGAATCATGTACAGGCGGGCTTCTGGCAAAACTGATTACGGATATTCCGGGATCATCTGATGTTTTTCCAGGTTCAGTTGTTGCCTACAGCAATGAAATCAAAATGTCAGTTCTGAGCGTGCCTGAACATATCCTGAAACAGTACGGAGCTGTAAGTCAGGAGACCGCCATCTCCCTCGCAGTAAACATAAAGACAGTTATGAAGTCAGATATAGGTGTGGGTATTTCCGGAATAGCAGGACCTGGCGGAGGCACACCGGAAAAAAGAACCGGAACAGTGTGTTTCGGCTTTTCTTTTCCTGACGGAAATTTCTCTGTAACAAAGATTTTTGACGGGACAAGGGCCCGGGTGCGGATGGCATCAGCCATTTTTGCAGCAGATTACTGCATTGAACATATTAAAGGGATTCAATGAAAAAAATAATTACTGCTATGATCCTGATTTCCATGATGATTTCAGGCAGTCTTATATTTTCTGCCCAGAATTCAGAACTCATGCTGGAACAGGGCATGGATGCTCTCCGGTCCGGAAATTATTCATCGGCAGAACTCATTTTCAGACGTCTGTCGGCATCAGATGAAGAAGATATAAAGGACAGAGCCCTTTTCTATATGGCCCGGTCAAT
>JAZRYV010000204.1:0-4069 GCA_045600925.1 Spirochaetota bacterium | reverse complement strand
AAAACACATTTCCTTATGAGTCAGCACCATGCCATCGCAGATTCCGCCCTGGATATAACTGTCTCCAGTTATAATCCTGCCGTCAAGTGGCAATAAAATAAGGGCTGTTCCATTGGGATTATCTGCTCTGAAACATTTTGATTCAAAATCTGATGCCGGTTCCTGATCCGTCCAATCAGTATGACCAAGACTGCCATCATCATAAATGTACAGTCTGTAAGCATCGCTTTTGTCAAATGAGTCTTCAACACTGCTGTTTCCACAATCCCGTAATGCTGCACACAATCTGAGATTTGTAATGGCTGGAGGAAGTGTTCTATCTTGCGAGAGTTTCGGCATAGTTCATGTATAATGAATTGTAAATGCTCATGATATCATCAGAAGCAGAATCCAGGTCGTTTTTGGAAATAAGACCTGTCTTCGTATTAATAACTGATTTACAGTAGTCTTCTTCATCAGAGGCCAGTCTGTATGCTGCAATTTCATCCTTTTTGATATGATACTTTTCCGGCAGTATTTCTTCCACACGTGTTTTCAAACTGTCGTCAGCACCACTATAGGCTTTTGCCCCCATAATCATTGTGTTGATGACGGCCAGAGAATAAGGACTGTGGGTGGTAAGAACGAGCATGTTTTTACTGGAAGCTGCGTTATTGGCGACAAGAGAATACAGCACTTCCATTTGAGAATGAGGAAACAGGTTCAACTCTGGTTCTTCAACGATATTAATAAACCGGTCGTACCTGTTGGCTGAGGACAGCTGACGAATCATCATGTCTTTGATTCTGTCAGAGAACTCCTCATTATTCATAATTTCGCCTATTCTCTTTTCAAGTTTATCTTTCTCCTCCTTAGAAAGCTTAATTTCTTCGCGGTCTGATATTTTCCGGCATAAATACTCAGAAACCATGCACATTGGAAGTGACGACTGAATACCGCTTGATGCATTTATAAGACGCACTTTGTAATCATCTCCATGAATCCATCCAGCATCGTTTAGTGAATCATAAACAAAACGCAGGCCCTCAAATGGAAGGTCATAGCCGTTTTGAAAGTATTTTTTTGCATTTACGAACTCATCTGAAAAAGTTTCACTGGAATCCGGAAGCTCTTTCAAAAGTTTTGATTTATTTTCTGCAACGCTCACAATAGAACGTTCTGCAGGAATATACATAATTTTAGGAATGCCGTCAGTTTTTGCCTTTTCTGTTATTCTAAACGAACCATTCCTGTAAGAGAAATTATACAGCATTCCTTTAAATGTAATTTCTGAGTCATCATGAATGAATGTCTCAATTCTATGATATGGACATAGTTTTGTTTCAAATCGCCTGTATTGTTCAAAATAGTTCAGTTTATACTTCTTCTGGCTCAGAACTTTTTCCAGCCATTTAAACATAGAGAAAAGCTTGGCAATACAGCTCTTTCCCGAACCCTGGTCGCCGATGAACAAAGTGACCTTCCGGAAAGTGATATCAAGGTCTTTTACAGGACCAAATGATTTAACAATTAATCGTTCGTTCATTTATTCTCTTTCGTCTGTTTTTCAGAAAATATCATGTTTTCTTCCGTTAAACAGTTTTATCAGAAATAATGTTCAAAATATCCGTCTGTCAATCCTTTTCTGCTCGGCACTGAGCCGGGACTGAAGCATAATGAATAAATTCTTCCCGGGGAAACAGAATCAAAAGTACTGTTTTCAGCTGTTTTTCGGATCTCCCAGCTGTTTTTTCTTTTCAGCCAGACGTTTAAGGTGGTTCCCTATAATTTTATCATAATCCAGTTCTCCATAAATAATGGAATACCGTTCAGATTCCATGGCACTGAGATCTGTTGTCAGCTTTATCCGGCTTGCCTGCTCTGCCAGTTTCTTTGCCTTCTTCCAGTATGGAATGGCTTCCCTGTAGTATTTTTCCGCAGTAATAAAGCTGTCGTTTATTTCCTGATTAAACGGAACATGATAAAATTTAATCTTCTGCATGTCGTATCTGGCTGCAAGTTTAAGGTGATTACGCATAATCAGAAGATTTATGTGCATAAACATGAGCTTCCTGTACTTCTCATATTCCTCTGCGGAATCCACTTTTACCAGAGCCTCCGACGGATGCCTGAATCTTCTGGTAAGTGCCGTTTTAAGACGGGCAATATTCATATGAAGGGAATTGTCATTATAGTATTCCTTCATGCCGTACAGACGGTAATAATCCTCCACATAGTGAGGAACTGTTTCATAATGCAGTCTGACTCTGGGAATATAATCAGAAAAGGGAACATATTTGTCCTTATCCTGAGTAAAATACTGGTACTGATAGTCCTCTCCGAAGACCGGAACCATCAGACATACAGTCAGCACTGCCGTTAAAATATATATTCTTTTTCTTAACATGTTTTTTTTATTATCGGCATTTTCATCCATGTCATAAAACGGAAAATTCATTGACAAAGCCGGCAGAAAGACCTTTCTTTACAGACTGCAGACCATAAAAATAAAAGGAGAAACAAAATGAGTTCCAATCCGGCTGTAACAATAGAAATGGAGGACGGAGGCATAATCAGGGCAGAACTTTATCCTGAAATCGCCCCCAATACAGTCAATAACTTCATCAGTCTTATAAAGAAAGGCTACTACAACGGTCTTATTTTTCACAGAGTAATTCCCGGCTTTATGATTCAGGGAGGATGTCCTCAGGGAACAGGCACGGGCGGTCCCGGATATTCAATCAAAGGAGAATTTACGCTTAACGGATTCCCTAATTCTCTGAAGCATGAGAGAGGAGTTCTGTCCATGGCAAGATCCATGAATCCGGATTCCGCAGGATCCCAGTTTTTCATCATGACATCCACATCTCCCCATCTGGACGGTCAGTATGCATCTTTCGGAAAGGTAACAGAAGGAATGGATGTGGCAGACAGAATCGTCAGTGCAGACAGAAACATGTTCGACAAACCAAAGAAAGACCAGAGAATGAAAACCGTAACTGTGGATACTTTCGGTGTGGACTATCCTGAACCGGAAAAACGTTAATCTGTTCCGTAAAAGCAAAAAGCCCCGGACTTCCTCCGGGGCCTGAGTTACATGAATTATTCGTAATAATACTCTCCACCTGCAACAGGATCACCGGTAAAAGATCTACCTGTACTGCTGAACATATTTAAAACTGCATTTGGTGGAAAGCTTTGCGGCATAGTCAGAAACAATGTTCCGATACTATTATTGTTGATTTTAAGCCCTTTACACCCATAAAACATACTATGATAACAATACTCAGCCAGTTCAGCGGCAGGCAGTTCCGGCGCTTTTGTCAGCCCTTTACACCCAAAAAACATACTGCAATAACAAAAATCAGCCAGTTCAGCGGCAGGCAGTTCCGGCGCTTCTGTCAGCCCTTCACAGCCCTCAAACATACTGTAATAACAATACTCAGCCAGTTCAGCGGCAGGCAGGTCAGGTGCTTTTGTCAGCCCTTCACACCCATTAAACATACTGGCATAACAAGAATCAGTCAGTTCAGCGGCAGGCAGGTCAGGTGCTTCTGTCAGCCCTTTACACCCATAAAACATACCTTCATAACAAGAATCAGTCAGTTCAGCGGCAGGCAGTTCCGGCGCTTTTGTCAGCCCTTTACACCCCAAAAACATACTGCAATAACAATAAGCAGCCATTTCTGCACTGTCAGGATCATTATAATTCAGAAGTGTCATTATGTTCCCGCAGCATGCTGCTGTACCGGAACCTGTTCCATCCGGACCTGTAATCTGCCAGTTATGGCCGTAATCTCCTGTAATAACAGTATTCCCCTGCCCCCTGAAATACAGATAATAACATTCGTCTTCTGCCTGTCCTGCAGGAACAGATGATCCGTCCCATACAGTCCAGGTTCCTTCATCTGCATTTGTGAAATATTCCACTGTACCATCCCAGCCTGTCTTTCCCACCTTTATGGAAAAAGGTTCTGTGCTTTTGAATGTAATGTATGGATTGTCTGATGCTTCCCGGCTGTCTGATGATCCGCCGCTGCAGGAACTCAGTCCCAGGGCAAAAAGTGCAGCCATAAGTAATAACATTTTT
>JAZRYV010000203.1:0-4669 GCA_045600925.1 Spirochaetota bacterium | reverse complement strand
CGGATTTTTCAGTACATTCGGCTGCTACTCCCGGTCCCATGACTTCACTTAAACCGTATATGTCATAGGCGTCTATGTGGAGACGTTTTTCTATGTCCTGACGCATTCTCTCGGACCAGGGCTCTGAGCCAAGGATGGCTTTTTTTAGATGAGTCTTTGTAATGTCATAATCAGGAGCTGATTTTTCTATGTAGTCAGCAAGGTTTACTGCATAGGAAGGGGTACATGTAAGGATGGTTGTACCGAAATCCTTTATGAGCATAAGCTGTCTTGCAGTGTTCCCTCCGGAAATAGGAACTGACAGTGCTCCCAGTTTTTCTATTCCGAAATGCATTCCCAGACCGCCTGTGAACAGACCGTATCCGAATGCGTTCTGGATAATATCCTTTTCTGATCCGCCGTAGGCACAGATTGCTCTTGCCACGATTTCCCCGAAGACATCAACATCGTGTTTTGTCAGCCCGCCTATTGTTGCATTCCCTGTAGTTCCGGAAGAGGAATGAACGCGTACAACTTTGTCCAGAGGAACGGCAAACAAACCGAAAGGATATGCATCTCTCATTTCCTGTTTTGTCAGGAAAGGTACTCTTCTCATATCATCAAGTGTTTTAAACTGATCAGGGTGAAAACCGGCTTTGTCAAATTTATCGTGGTAGATTTTGTTGTTTCTGTAGGCATGGTTTAAGGACCATCTGAGTTTTTCGAGCTGAAGCTCTTTCATTTTTGCAGGATGCATCGTTTCCATTTCAGGATTGAACATCATAATGGAGGACCTCTTTATTAATTAATATCATTTATCCTGTCGGAATGAACCTGATATTCCGGCTGAACCCTGATTTTTTTACTGTACTCCGGGAAATAGTACTTTTTTCAAGAAAAAAACAGGACTATTTATCTGTCATGGTATTTTTTTATATCTGCGGAGTACAGTTCCTGTCCGGAAAAAACAGGGAAAAAGGAAGGTACTTCAGGAGAAACTGAAAATTCTGAAAGAGGATCCATTGAGAATGGACAGTTCAGTAGAATCTCTGTTCCTTTTCCGGAAAAGAATCCTGAAATACATGTGTCTGTAACCGGTTCCAGAGCGGCATTCATTATGCCTCCGAAAACTGTTCCTGTACATCCTCCGCGGCCGTAAGACCGTATGGCCCTGCGTGTGATTCCGGAAATAATGGATTTTTTAACAGGATTTTTCCATGTGTTCCTGTGTATGATTCCCCATTTCCATCCGTCTATTTCCGGTCCAGCCTGCCGGCTCAGCTCTCTGAGCATGCGCAGAAATGATCTGTCGAAGATATCATGAGCTCTTTCAATGTATGAAGTGGATGGTCTGTCAAACCACAGTGAATTCCCCTTAAGAACCATTTTCAGGAAACGGTCCGTAAGAAGCCCGCTGTTTTCCATGAAAAGATCCATGTCGAAACAGTTTTTGTCTGAAAAGGTTTCTTCCATAAAATTGGAAAGAAGACTGCAGTACAGTGCGGCTGCAGTGCTTTCTGAGTCTGCACTGTAATCCCAGCCGGAGAAGTAAAGTCCTGCAAGTCTTGCTGATGTTATCGGGTTCTGTTCCAGATTTATTTCAAACAGCTTTGTGAATTCCTCTCCGAAAGGAATTTTTCTGTCTGTGAGAACGGACTTTATTATGCCGGATGAGATCCCGTTCCGGTATGATTCATTGATAAGAGTTTCCAGTCTGATTATTTTTTGTCCGGGAACAGGTCTTGCCTGCATGCCCTGAACATATTTCAGTGAGCCGGAGGCGGCCAGAACCGGACTTTGAAATTCACGTACTGAAAAAATGTTTTTTGTTTTAAAGAATACAGATCCGGTCTTTACTGTATCAGTCTGATTCTGTCTTACAGGGAAGATGCCTGCAGTCACCAGATCTGCCGTATTATTATCCGTCAGCAGCCAGTACCTTGGCAGACAGGAAATTCCGGACAGAATTTTTTCTGCTTCCTTCCTGTTCCTGCACAGCGGGAGATTCAGGAGAGCAGTGATGCTGTCAGATTCTGGAAGCAGATGTGTCATCGTCAGCACTGAAGATTTCATGCATTCAGCGGTGTCGGAAAGAAGTGCTCTTCCATGGTCATTGTCTGTATGGAGAGAATACATTTCAGGAGACCATGGTGACGGTTCCTTCTGTATCCGGAATTCATTCCATTTTCCGGCTGAAAAATATTTTAACTTTTCATCTTCAGTGCGGATCTTTTTTATGGAAAAATCCTGTGTGTCCGCGTTTATGTTTATGCAGAAGAAATTCAGATCAGCTGTGCTTCCTGAAAAGAGAAACGGCAGCCCGGCTGATGTGACTGCCTGTATGGAAAAATCACCGGCCTGAATTTTTACCGGATACCAGTCCGGAAATGATGAATATCTGCTGTTAAAGCTGAAGGCACTGAATGCCTCCTCCTGATCTGTTCCAGGGATGAAGAATGCAAAGCCCTGAAGGAACATGCCTGCCTTTTCCTTAAGCATGGAATTGATTTTTTTTAGGAGTTTTACGCAGGCTTCTGTTTCATCCGTATAAAAACTCAGGAGATCTCCTGGAATGATTTCGTTTATGAGCCGGGGCTCTGTGTATATGCCTGAGTTTTTCTTTACAGGAAAAACCATTTCCCTGCTGCTCAGGAAGGCTGATGCCCATTCTCTGAAAAAAAGAATGTTTATGATGTCAAGGGATGTCCAGTTTTCTTTCCGGAAAAATTTAATCTGTCCTTTCCAGTTTTCTCTGCAGGAGTTGATGCCTGCTGTATATGCTGCCAGCAGTCCCTCTGTTTCCGGAGGCAGATCTTTCAGTGCATCAGCTGCAGCAGAAGGAATTCCTGCTGCGGAGACTGTTCTGTCCAGAAGTTTCCCTTCTTCCCCGTAAAGCAGACAGCCTCCTCCTGCTGCGGAGAGACGCAGTTCCTCCATCAGAGGAAGTCTGTCCTCAGCATGGACGCGGCCCAGGGCAAACATGGCATCCTTCAGAGATGATGCAGTAATTGAAGGGATCCCTCTGCTGTCTCTTGTAATCCTTATATCTGAGGAAATTTCAGCGAAAACACTCTGAGAGTAGTCTGTCTTTTTAAGAACACTGAAAAGAAAGACAGAGGCAGCTGAAACTGCTGCCAGTATTCCTGCAGATATAAGGATCAGTTTCTTCATAATATGTACAGTTAGAATTCAAAGGAAAGGCTGCTGAGCCTTGATTCGATTTCCTTAAGGATTCTTTCTTCATCCTCCCGGCTTTTTGCTTCAAAAGTTGCAGAGAATCTTACAGACGGTTCCACATCATCCCAGGGGACTGTGGATATGAGCTTTTCCTTTATGAGAAACTGGGAAAAATCTTCTCCGCTTTCAAATCTTCTTCCGCCTTTGATTCCTTTTGGGATTCCCACATACAGGTAGAATGAACCTCCAGGCATGGATGCATCAAAGCCCAGTTTGCGGAGAGTGGCAGTCAGTCCTTTAAGTCTCCGTTCATACTTTGCCTTAATGGCTTCTGTTATTTCAGGGTGAGCAAGGGCTGCTGCTGCTGATTTCTGTATGGCTTTGAACTGTCCTGAATCGTAGTTGTCCTTTACATTTGCAAAAGCATGAACTGCCAGTGCATTTCCTGCAACGAACGCCATTCGCCATCCTGTCATGTTGAAGGCTTTTGACATGGAGAATATTTCAATTCCCACTTCCTTTGCCCCTGGAATGCTGAGGAATGCCAGGGGTTTTTCCCCGTAGACGAGAGCTGAATATGCAGAGTCCTGAACAATGAGAATGCTGTTGTCCTTTGCAAACTGAATTACTTCCCTGTAGAATTCAGGTGTAGCAGTTGCTCCTGTAGGGTTGTTGGGATAGTTGATTACCATCATTTTGGCACGTTTTCTTATGTCTTCAGGAATTGCCTTAAGGTCAGGGAGAAAACCGTTTTTCTTTTCCAGGGGACAGCTGTAGACTTCTCCTCCGTACCATCTTGTATGTTCTCCAAGAACGCCGTAGCCTGGAACTGTCATGATTGTTACGTCTCCCGGATTTATGAAGGCGGAAGGCAGCATGGCCAGAGCCGGTTTTGAACCGATGGAGTGTATTACTTCTGTTGCAGGATCAATATCAGTCACTCCGTAGACTTCCTTAAGATATGCTGCGGCTGCATCCTTGAATTCCTGAATGCCATTGTCTGCATACCCGCGGTTTTCGTGCTTTCCTGCTTCTTCTTTGAGTGTTTCAATTACAGCAGGGAAAGCTTTTTCATCCGGTTCTCCCACTCCAAGATCTATGAGTTCTGCTCCCGGATTTTCTGCAAGGGCAGCTCTCTTGGCTCTCTTGATTTTTTCAAATTTGTAGATTTTGTCGTCCTTGCCGAATTTGTTTCCGCCGATGCGTTCGGCAATGAGTCCCTGTATGAATGATTCCATTATTTATCCTCTGTTTCCTGTATTTCTATGTCGGCATCTGTGATTTCCACCTTGGTTGTATATTCATCCAGAGTGGTGAAAAATCTTTCAAATGTTCCTGTGGCATTGATGACAGTTCTGTTCTTTTCCAGCTTTGCCATAACTTTGACATTGTGACTGTAAATCTGACATTCAATCTTTTTGTCTGATGCTGAAATATCAGTGAGGACGCAGAAGCTGTATCCGATCTTTTCGGATTCAATAACATCTTTTACTACTGCGCCTGTAATTACAGT
>JAZRYV010000202.1:0-13007 GCA_045600925.1 Spirochaetota bacterium | reverse complement strand
CCTTCATACGATGTTCTGAAAGATGTACTGCCTGACTTTGCAGGCACTGAGAAAATTTCCACAAGGTCAGCAGGAGGAAAAGTGCTGGAAGCCCTTTTCCCTGCACTGCCCGGTCTTACAGGAGGCTCTGCAGACCTTGCTCCAAGTACAAAAACATTTGTTAAGGGCTTTTCCGAAACAGGGAAGGGCTTCATTGGAAGAAATATTCATTTCGGTGTCAGGGAAATGGCCATGGGGGCTATTCAGAACGGCATTGCATACTACGGAGGCTTTGTTCCATATTCCTCAACTTTTTTTGTTTTTATGGACTATGTGCGGCCGGCTGTCAGAGTTGCAGCCATTTCCGGTCTTAAATCCGTTTTTGTATTTACACATGATTCCTTTTTCGTAGGTGAGGACGGACCGACTCATGAACCGGTTGAACATCTGGCTGCAGCAAGAGCCATTCCCGGACTGAATGTCTTCAGACCTGCAGACGGTCCGGAAACTTCTGCTGCCTGGCTTGAGGCTCTTAAAGGTTCCGGTCCTTCTGTGATCTGTCTGTCCAGACAGGATCTTCCGGTTATAAGGAGAGACAATGCTGACGGAGCATATGCTCTGTCCAGGGGAGCATATATAATCCGTGACTGCAAAGATCCTGATATAGTGATTCTTGCCACAGGCTCAGAGGTTTCTGCTTCCATTGCCGCAGCAGAAATTCTGGCAGAAGAAAATATTTCTGCCAGGGTTGTATCCTTTCCTTCCTGGAATCTGTTTGATCAGCAGTCTGATGAGTACAGAACGTCAGTTCTTCCTTCCGGTGCAAAGTATGCAGTAGTGGAAGCCGGACGTTCCATGGGATGGGAAAAGTATGCAGGTCCCGGTGCACTTTTCGTGACACTGGAACATTTCGGAGCATCCGCACCTGCCGGAGTCCTTGCTGAGAAATTCGGCTTCACTTCGGAAAAGATTGCTGCTTCCATAAAGGCTTATCTGTCATAATATCTGTACGCATCTCCCAGCCGGGAGATGCGATGCTTTCTGTATTATTCAGTATAACTTTTGATGCTGAATAATACAGAATTTCTCTTTAATCCTGTATTATTCGGCTTCTTTCACGATCACTCTTTTCTGCGAAAAAAATCGTATATGGCTTTGGCTGTTTTCGGACCAATATCCTTTACTTCCATGAGTTTTTTCATATCTGCAGTACGTATTTCCTCCATGGATGAAAAATGTTTCAGCAGAATCTTTACAGTTTTTGTTCCGACACCTGGAATTCTGTCCATTTCCGAAGAAAGAAAATCCTTTTCCCTGAGCTGTCTGTGATATGTTATGGCGAACCTGTGTGCCTCATCACGAACCTGCTGAAGAAGCTTTCTTGCAGGTGCAGTTTCCGGAAGTTTAAGAGGAGGCTCTGATGGAGAAAAATAAATGTCTTCAAAACGTTCTGCCAGTGAGATGATGCACAGGTCAATTCCGAAATTAGAAGCTGCCTCAATGGCCCTTGTAAGCTGTGTAGTTCCGCCGTCTATAAGCATAATATCAGGAAGTGGCAGATTTTCATTTACAAGGAACTGAAGCCTTCTTGACACTGCCTCATGAATCATTGCCGGATCGTTGGGGCCTTCGTGACCTCGTATTCTGAATCTTCTGTAAGAGGACTTGTCCGGTGCTCCGTTCCTGAATGTTACCATGGATGCAACAGAATTTGTACCCTGCAGATTGGATATATCGAAACAGACGATCTCTTCCGGTTTCTTTTCCAGCCCAAGAAGTTCCTGAAGCTGGGATGCGGCCCGGTCCATATTCTGATAATATCTGGAAGCTTCCCGGTCTGCAGCTGTTACATCTATGTTTTTACTGATCATGTTCAGAATGCCTCTGTCCTCATCGGAGCCTGGTCCTGTGATCATTATTTTTTTTGAAGCCTTTTTCGTCAGCAGCTGTTCAATGGCATTTCTGTCCTTAACGGAAAATGGAGATATTATTCTTGAAGGGATTTCACTGTGACTGTAGTAATCCAGAATAAAGGACCGGATAATATCTCCAGGTTCCCAGATGTCTCCGTTGTCAAAAATATTTATCTTTCGTCCCAGAAGAACTCCTTTTCTGAATTCGAAGAGCACCAGCAGGGCTTCGGTTCCGAAAACCCCTACATTTATATAATCCATATCTCCGGCCATGCTGATGGAAACCTTCTGTTCTTCAGTCATGCGGTTTATGTCAAAAATTATATCCCTGACAGCTGCAGCTTTTTCATAATGCATGGCCTCTGCATGCCGGTTCATGGAAGCATGGAGTTCAGCCAGAACCGGTTCAATGTCCCCTTCAAGAAAACCAGAGGCTCCGGCAACCAGCGAAAGATACTCCTCTCTTGAAATTTTTCCGGTGCAGACCCCGCAGCATTTTTTAATCTGGTAGTTAAGGCATGGACGTTCTCCTTCTTTGACAGGAATGTCTCTTTTGCAGGTCCGCAGTCTGAAGGCAGTGTTTACCATATCTGCAATGTTTCTGGCTGCGGCAGCATCCGTGTAAGGTCCGAAGTATCTGCTGGAACGTACAGCTGTTTTCCTTGTAAAAATGATTCTGGGATATTCTTCTCCCATGGTAACAGCAATGTATGGAAATCGTTTGTCGTCTTTAAGCCGGATGTTGAATTTCGGCATGTGCTTTCTGACCAGACTGCTTTCCAGAATCAGGGCTTCCATTTCTGAATCTGTAACGATATATTCAATGTCTGCAATATTTTTTACAAGTACTGCTGTTTTCGGATTGTCCTGCTTTCGGAAATAGGATGAAACTCTGCGTTTAAGCTTAACTGCTTTGCCTATGTAGATAATTTCACCTGCATCATTTTTCATGATGTAGACGCCTGGATCCATCGGCATCTGTTTCAGAATCTGTTCTACACGGTTCGTTTTCTGGATCTCAGACATTCCGGTTTTCGTTTATTATTTTTTTTATCCTGTCAGTGTAGACGACTGTCAGTTCAAATGCCGGGTTGATGGCACATGCCTTCTCAAGATGTTCCAGTGCTTCCTGATATCTTTTCATCTTTGCCAGAATTACTCCTGCGTTGAAAAAGGAAGCAAAAGAGGATGGATCCTCTGTTTCCAGGAATTCAAAAACTGAAAGGGCCTGAGCAGCTTTGCCCTGACGCAGCAGGGCCGTTCCGTATTTGAAGAATCTGCTGTTTACATTCCCGGCTGCTTCTCCTTTTTCTGAAGGGAGCTGCCGCATCTGTCTCATTTCTTCCATGAGGGTATTGAATGAATCTGCAAGACAGTCCAGTTCTCTGTCTCCGGGCTGTTTTATGGTCAGCTCCAGATCTCCTTCTGCCGCCTGTTTCATGTACCTGGACAGCTGGTTTACCAGAACAGAATGCCTCTGTGTGAAAAGAACAGTCAGAATAATAATGATCACTGCAAGCATTCCGGAGGAAATCAGCATTATTTTCATGGACTGAGAAACAACAGAGTTGAAGGAGTCAGTGATCTTTTCATTCCTGCCTGCTTCGAATACAATCTGGGCTGCAAAAGTTTTCCGGCCTGTTTTTACAGGAACATAAATATTCCGGCAGGGGATATCTCTGCAGTAACAGATATTATCTTCGGCAGCAGGACCAAGAAGGGCTTTTTTCAGCAGTTCTTTTCCACCTGCAGCCTGAACAGGTTTTTTCATGTCAATATCAGCAGAAAATCTGCTGTCTGTCTGAATCACTGCCAGAGGCCGGAAAAAGTTTTCGTCTGCTGTAGGGGAAAAAAGTATGATTCCCAGAACATCCTCGCAGTGCATGGCTGCATTTCTGAGTTTTTTCTCTGTCAGTGTTCTGCTGAATTTTTTCCCGGGCATTTCCACTGCTGCAGCTTCTCCTATGGCAGCAGCCTTTGCAGTCATGACCTGCTCTGCTGCTTCGATTACCTGAGAGCTGAGAATCTCGGAATTTTTTTCTATGGTATAATTGAATACAAGTGCCTGAATGATTATAAAAGCAGAAAACAGAACTGCAACAGATGCTGCAAACTTCGCTGTGAAATGAAATTTTTTTTTCAATTTTTCTTTTTCCCCTCCGGATCTGTTTTCCTGTCCTTAGACTGTTTTTTTGACTCATTGTTCTTTATGACAAGAATTTTGTCCTCTGTTTCATAAGGAAGAAAAATTCAGCTGCCGGAAAAATCTCCTGTTATGACAGCAGACATCCTGCAGTCACCAGGAAAATCTGAGACCCATCTTACGCTGCCGTTCTTTGAAATGCAGAACAGAAGTTTTTTTGTTCTGTCCACTGCATACATGTTTTCGCTGCCGTCCATGAATACAGCATCAGGTGAAAGCATGTTCCATGAAAAAAGAAGATTTTCAGACCTGAGCCAGGTTCCGTTCTGGGACAGATAAATAAGACAGCAGTTCTTTTCATCTTCTGTTATGATTACAGGATTACCTCTGAAAAGGCACATGGAAAATTTTTCTGACTGCACTTCAATGTCCCTGATATGGCTTCCTTCTTTTGTATAAATCTGAATGGATTTTTTCTTTCTGTCCGGAATAAAAACATATCCTCCTGCTGATGCAAGAAAACAGTCTGCATCAGCAGGGCCATAGAAAAATTCATTCAGGAAAGTTCCGTCCCTGAACCACACCAGAATTTTTCTTTCCTCTTTGTTCATAAGATATATTCTGCCGAACTGATCTGTAAAAATTCCTGCTGTGCCGGAAAAACTTTTTATGCCGGAATTTTCTGACCTTATCAGTCCTGAACATTTTCCTTCGCTGAATTTTACAACAGAGCCTTTCCCTGCACATAAAATTTCTGAGCCTTCAAAACACATTCCTGACAGGTCATGTACAGAAATTCCGCAGTTCTCCGGAAGGTACATGCTTTCAGCTGAAATATTCCCTCTGTGGTATGCATATCCGTTTTCTGCTGATATATGAAGAATCAGCTGTTCCGTGGCTTCTTTCAGTTCTTTCTCCATGGAATCATAGCCTGCAGCAAACACTTCGGCAGAATCTGCAGTACAGCCTTTCCGCACATCAAACAGATTTATTACGCAGCAGATATTTCCGGCTTCAGTCTTTCTGTCCATTCTGCCTGTAATGACCCATCCTGCATCTGCAGCACGGCCTGCAGCCTCCAGTCTTTCCGGGTTGTCATAGTTTCTTGACAGAAGATCAATAAACCTCATCTTCTCTTTTTCCACCGGTTCCGGAGCCCCTTTTTCTCTTGAGAAGAAGGCTTCCTTTACGCCTTTATGAACTTCTGCAAAATTGGAAGGGATGTTTTCGTTAAGCATGAATTTAAGAAAGAGGACTCTGCTGTATGAAGGCTCCGGAGTTCTCTTCCATGTTTTGTGGGAATTGTTTTCTGAAAGAAAAAAACAGCTGTTTTCACCGATCTCTGCATAAAGATATTCAAGGGCATCCCGTATCTTTGACTGATCCCTTACAGAGGCATTTATCTTTACTGTTTCTGTCTTTTTTCTTTGTGCATCAAACAGATTCAGTGAAAGCTCGGCAGTTTCTGTATTTTCAGGGAGAACAGCTTCTGCGTACAGAACCCATCTGGTTCTGCCTGCATCCGAGACAGAGGTTACATCTGCTGCTGTGCTGTAAAGATAGGCCTCGCTTAAATCTGTAAGATTCATGTCATCACTGAGATGTCTGTATATATCTTCCTGAATTAAAGTGTTGAAGGATCTGACCTGTTCAACTGACATGTTTATCCTTGAAGTAAGGCCAAGGAAGAAGAGATTTTTTTTACCGGCTGATGTGTCTCTTCCTGCAGAAATCATCAGCAGTGAAAGCAGAAGCATAAAAATCTGCAGCAGTTTTTTCATATTCTTATCCGGTGATTATTTCAGGCATTAAGCTGAAGGGATATCTGCCTGCGGAGATCTGCTGCAGTTTCCGGCAGAAGATCATCCGGTCCTTTCCCTGAATCAGTGGATGTATATGCAAACACCGGTTTCATGATAACGGTTCTTTCATCCGTAATACGGAATTTTATTCTGCCGAAGGCTTTCATAAAACGTTCTGCATAAAACTGTGCCTGATTTGAATCAGAACCTGCAGAGAATACTGCAGGGTATTCCCTGTATACGGAAAGAACATCATCCCGTCCTTTGTACTTTTTCATTTCATTGAGAATGTATTTCAGAACTGCTGCCTTTTCATTTTTTGCAAGTTCCTCCATTCCTGCAAGACATGAGAGCATAATGACAGAACATGGTTTTCCTTCAGCAAAGGCTTCCTTAAGTCTGGCAATGCCTGTCTGCCAGGAAGATATTTCTCCTTCTCTTTCTTCAATGAGTGATGGCACCGGTTCAGCATACATATTCAGAATTTTTTCCGGAAATTTTTTCATGGCAGTTCTGATGAAAGTCAGACCTGAACCGCTGATCTGTCTCTGTGAGGAAAGTTCCAGAACAGCTTTTACTCCCCTGACTTCTTTCAGAGGAACCAGAACTCGCAGACCTCTGTTCAGAATAAAGGCAGAACTTGCAAAAAGTTCATTTTCAACAGATACAGCAATGGTGTCTCCGTTTTCCGTCATTTTAAGTCTTCCGTCATCAAGAGTCAGTGTTCTTGCAAGAAGACCGTTTCTCTGGCGGATATACAGACACACAGTGTCGGCAGATGTCTCTGCTTTTATTCCCATAAGAATTCTTTCAGCAGCAGCGGCTTCATTTTCCCGGCTGTCGTACCATGCCGGTTCCTGTGGAAAAGTTTCTTCCGGGAAAGGATTCTGTACTGCTGAATCATCAGCCGGTGCAGTGTCTTCTTCTGCGGAGATTTCCGGTTCCGGTACAGTATCTGAATCCGGCAGGGGAGAAATTTCCGCAGCAGGTACAGTCTCTGTTCCGTAATTTTCTTTCAGGAAAGTGTCATCAGACTCTTCTGCATTGTCATCGTCAGATTCATCTTCATCAAAAAAGTCATCATAATCTTCCCATCTTTTTTTCAGGCGTATGTAGAAAAGTGCTGTCAGAATGGTCAGAATGACTATTATAAGGCCGGCTTCAAGACACATGCGTACAACAGCATTTGTCTCCAGTCTGAAACAGAAGACAGATGCTGTACGCAGGTTTCCAGCGAAGGGCTGAACAAAGGAATACAGAGTCTGTTCCCTGTGTTTCTTTTCTTCAATGTAATCGTAGGTTCTTATAACAGGTTTCCCATTCTGTTCCGGATCAAGAGTTCTGTTTGCAAAATCAGACTGAAGAGCAGTAAGAACGCTGACAGATTTGAGATCTTCAGGCTGTCTTGCAATTTCCAGAATCTGATAGTATTCATCAGAAACAAAAAAAACAGAAAGGTCCCTGTGCTTTCCGGATATTTCCGACAGCATTTTCCGTATTTCCGAAGACTCCGGCTGACGGCCGTTAAGTTCTTTTTCAAATTCATGAATTTCTTCATTAATCTGATTCACTGTTTCCTGAACTCTTTCCAGGCGAGCTTCCTGAAGGTAATCTATCCGGAAGTAAACATATGTAAAGAGAGCCAGACTGTTCAAAATCAGCCACAGCAGGAATATCTTTATTTTACTTTGCATGCTGTCAGATCTACCTGTTTTTTATGATTCCTAAAAGAATATAAATGTCACTATGATAAAAGTAGGTATGAGGATCGGAAGCGAATACTTGAGAATGTATCCGAAGAAACTTGGCATCGGAACACCTCTCTCCTCAGCTATTGCTTTTACCATAAAGTTAGGAGCATTTCCTATATAAGTGTTTGCTCCCATAAAAACAGCCCCCATGCTTATAGCCATGAGAGTGGCGGAGTTTGATGTCATAAGATCTGCTGCATTGCCTCCGGCTGTATTGAAGAAAATCATGTATGTGGGAGCATTGTCCAGGAAGCTGGAAAGAGCTCCGGTTGCCCAGAAGAAGTTGGAGTTGATGAATTCTCCTGTAGGCAGTGAAAGACTGCTGATGACTGCTCCAAGAGGTCCGTCAGCACCTGCTCTCAGCATTGCAATGGCAGGAATCATGGTCATGAAGATGGTTGCAAACAGTTTTGCAACTTCCAGAATAGGATCCCATGTAAACTCGTTCTTTTCTCTTACAGGTTTAGGGGTAATTTTAATGGAAACAGCAGTAATGAGAAGAAGAAGAGCCATCTGCAGAAGAGAAGCTGCCGGAACTGAAACATGATGAATTGTAAAGGCTGTGCCAAGATCCATACTGGAGATGAGAACAGCTGCCGGAATCAGAGGAAGAAGCAGGATATTTCTCTTTCCTTCAAGACTGAGTTTTTCTCCTCCGGGATTTTTTTCAGGTTTTCCAGGTTCCTTTCGGTAGAAATACGTATCAATGATCAGGAATACCACAGTGAGAATGCCAAGAGTCACACCCATGGGAATAAGCAGATGCTGTGCTGTCCAGAAGAAGGAAACACCCTTAAGAAATCCCATGAACAGCGGCGGGTCTCCAAGAGGAGTAAGAGATCCGCCTATGTTGGCAACCATAAAAATAAAGAAGATCACAACGTGTGTTCTGTACTTCCTCCATTTATTTGCGTTTATCAGAGGCCGTATCATCAGCATGGCAGCTCCTGTGGTTCCCATCCAGCTTGCAAGGGCTGCACCTATAAGAATAAGAACTGCATTCACTGCAGGTGTTCCGGCAAGTTCCCCTTTAAGCCGTATTCCTCCGGCAACTGTAAACAGGGCCAGCAGAAGAATAATGAAAGGGAAGAATTCAAGAATATATGTTTCTATCAGATAATAGAAACTCATTGCAGGTCCTTTTGAAATAAGGAATGCTGCAAAGAAAATGAGCCACCATCCAAGAGAAACTTTTCCGAAATGATGATGCCAGAATTCCGGACACAGAAGCGGACAGAGTGCAATGGAAAGCAGAATTCCTGCAAATGGAATAATCCACAGAAGGCTGAGACTGGATCCGTCCAGATGGAGATTTGATTCTCCGGAATGTTCTGCAGGCTGATCTGCAGCCCGGACAGCAGCTCCGTTCTGAACATCGGACTGTTCAACAGCTGTTCCTGAAGCCGGAATGCTGTCCTGGGCAAAAACAGGAATAAAACAGAACAGAGCAGAAAGGGCCAGAATAAGAGAAAGAATCTTTTTCATTATACGTCCTCTTTAGCAGAATTTATGATTATAACATGCTTTACAGAATAGTTTCTTTTATATGTTTTAAATGTCAAACAATAAAAACATAAATATGTCTGCTGTTAAGTCAGGAAAAGAACAGTGTCATATATCTTTTAAGACTTCTGGTAAAATCCAGTTTTATTCCTGCCTCCACGGTCCATCCAGAGGCAGGATAAAGGTTCAGAGTGTCCTGAAAAAGATTTTCCGCTTCCACAACATTGAAGGCAATAAATTCACCTTTCATGAATCCCCGGTTGTGTCTTTCGTAGAACAGTTCTTTCATGGCCGCAGTAAGATGATCTTCGCCGTTCCGGTACATGCGCCAGGCTCCGGCCTCTGTCATGTCGGAACAGGCTGTGTTTATGTTAAGGCATTCCGATGCTCTGTAGAAATCAAAAATCATCTGCCTGAAAACCGAAAAATGCTCCGTGAATTCAGGATCATCAGTCATTTCCGAAAGTGTGCCTATGCCGTGATATGCCTTTCTCAGTCCAAGAACAATTCTTCTGAACATGCTTTCACCTGCAGCCGTTTCCCTTCTGTGCAGATTGTAGAGGCTGTACTGAAAAAATTTATACAGTTCCTCTTTTGCTGCTTCACGCAGTCTGATGAATTTTTTCAGGATCAGATCCTCCTGTTTTTCCTTTTCCTCCGGAGAAAGAACTTTTTCCTCATGTTTCTGTCCTGGACCTGAACCACCGGACTTTTTCTTTTCGGGTGCTTCTGTTCCTGCCGGATCACGGAATCTGCTGCTCATCAGAATGGAATAGGCTGTGTTCAGGAGAGTCATGGCTTCATGGGCCTTTCCAGGATCCTGCCTGTTTCTGTCAGGATGATATTTCATGGCCATCTTCCTGTATGCAGCTGTAATTTCTGCATCTGATGCGTTCCGGTTAACATTGAGTATTTTCAGGCACTGTGTTATATCCATAATTAAATTAAAGATTTCCAGGAGCCGTAAAAAATTCAAGCATAAATCAGGTATTTTTCTTGACATATAAACGTCTGTATGCTTCTTTTTTGTTAAGTCTGCAAAAAGGGAGGAAAACATGAATCAGTCCAGAAAACTTACAGAAAAACAGGAGACTGTTTTCAGCTTTATTCGTCAGTCCATCCGGGAATCAGGTTTTCCGCCTACAGTCCGTGAAGTTGCCGAAACTTTCGGCATAACAGCCAAGGCTGCTTATGATCACCTGAAAGCTCTTGAAAAAAAAGGGTATATTCAGACTTCACAGGGAAAGTCCAGATCCATTGTTATTCTTGATCAGGAGGAAATGCCTTCAGGAATCAGTATTCCTCTGCTGGGAAACATTGCTGCAGGCGTCCCCATACTTGCAGAAGAGAATATTGATGAGTATCTCACTTTCCCGGAATCTCTTGTTGGAACAGGGGAGCTTTTTGCGCTGCGTGTCAGAGGAGATTCAATGGAGGACGGAGGCATTTTCAACGGAGATATTGCAGTTCTCCGAAGCCAGAATACAGCGGAAAACGGAGAAATAGTTGCTGCCATGATAGACGGAGAGGCCACACTGAAAAGATTCCGGCGTACGGCAGGTAAAATACAGCTGATTCCTGACAATCCATCCTATGCTCCCATAGAACCGGATTATGTGGAGATACTTGGAAAGCTGAAGGCTGTTTTCCGTTCATACAGTTAAGTCAGATTTAAATATCGGTTGACTGTTTTTTATTGTCCCGCTGTCTTACCTATATAATAAATTAAGGACAAAGAATATATATGGATTCCGAACTGAAAAGACGCTGTTTACAGAAGATATGCGAGCATCAGCCTTTTTCCATCAGCTTCAGCTATGCAGATCAGGATATGTATATTCTCATAAATACAATCCTTGCTAAACTGCTTTCAAATGAAGACAGAATTTATATCCTTAATCCTGTATCTGCTGTTGTCCGTGAACTTGTGGATAATGCCCAGAAAGCAAATCTGGCGAGGATTCTTGCTGAAAAAGAGCAGATTCCGGAGGAAGACAGTGAGGCTTTTTTAAAGGCTCTGGCCGGATTCAGGGAAAAAGCTGCATCCGATGCGGATGCTTTTTCAGGGGAGCTTAAAAACAGCAGGTATTATGTACGCCTTGATTTCATAAACAAAAACGGGATCATAGACATATATGTCCGGAACAATGTGGTTATCCTCCATGAGGAACTTGAACTTATTAATTACCGGATTTCTAAAGCTGCATCTTTTGATGAGTTCGGAAGTGTTCTGGATATTCCGGAAAAGGAAAGGGAAGGGGAAGGTCTTGGTCTGATTCTTGCAGTCATGCTTCTAAGAAGCATCGGTGCAGATACTGATAATTTCAGGATAGGAACAGACGGAAAGCATACAGTTGCAGCAGTGAGAATTCCGGCAGTTCTGAGACCGTTATCAGTCACAGGCAAAATAAAAGAAGAGATTCTTGCTGATGTTGATGTTATCCCGACTTTCCCTGAACATGTTCAGAACATACAGGCTCTTTGTGAAGACCAGTCCGTAGCCCTCAGCAGCATTGCATCTGAAATAATGAAGGATCCGGCTCTGTCTGCAGATGTTATCAGACTTTCCAACTCAGCATCCTTTGTCCCTGGAAGACGCATAGAAACAGTTAAGGATGCAGTGAAACTCCTTGGAACTCACAATATTAATGCACTTCTGGCTATTGCCAATGCCAGAAAAATAATGGAGAAGCGTTACAGTCATTTTGAGCATATATGGGAACATCTTCTGAAAACAGCTTTCTATGCAAGACAGATAGTGAATACTTCTGATAAAAAGAATCTTTCCGATATCGTATTTACTGCAGGGCTGCTTCATGATCTGGGACAGATTGTTCTGCTGTCTGCTGGTTCTGGAATAAGTGAAAAAATAGGTGCTCTTCTCAGCAACCATAAGCTCATTAACGCTGCTGTTCTGGAGGAGGCCTCCATTGGCATAAGTCATTCAGAAATAGGCTCACTTATTGCAAAGAAGTGGAATTTTCCGGAAAGTCTCCAGTGTACAATCCGGTGTCATCATGATCCTCTGAATGCAGAGCCGGAATACAGGACCATTACCTTTGCAGTGTATCTGGCCAATATGTTCTGCGGAATAGAAGAAAACAAGTATATGTATGACTACATTGAGGAAAATGTTCTGGACTGGTTTTTTATTTTTACCATGGATGAACTTAAAGCTTTTCATGCTAAACTCAGGAAGGAGTGGGAAAAGGCTGAATCCATAAGAGCATAAAACGGTCTGTAACGGTTATTTTTCCTGTTTTCTTTTCCTGATTTTTCTGCGTATGATGCAAAATACAGCAGCAGCTCCGATTACTGACAGGGCAATGATGTTGTATCCGGTAATCATGTCTGCAATCTTTTCCTTTACAAGACTCCAGTTGTTTCCAAGAGAGTACCCTGCCTGAATCCAGAGCAGATTCCATATGCATGCACTTGCTGCGGCAGCTGCAGCAGTTTTCCATGGAGACAGGCCTGCAATCCCTGCAGCTGCCGAAACAGCTGATCTTATTCCGGGAATAAATCTGTTTGCAAGTACAGCACCGTATCCGTATTTGCTGAACCATTTCTGGGCCGACACCATTCCGTCTGAAGAAAATATTTTAAACTTTCTTTTTTCAAAGAATTCCAGCCCCAGGAATCTGCCTGCTGCATAAAGAATCATGAAACCGCACAGACTTCCAAGTACAGTCAGCATGTAAACCATCCAGTAATTCAGCCGGCCTTTTCCTACAAGAAATGCACCAAGTGCCGTGATTGTATCACCGGGAATGGGAGGAAAAAGATTTTCCACCACAGAAGATACGAAAAGCATAAGGTAAAGGTAAACATCGTTTCCCTGAAGGAGCTGTTCAATAAGGTTTTCTATCGTTTCTTCCATGTTAATCCGTGATTCACAAATTTGTTTGTTTTTTAT
>JAZRYV010000201.1:0-2391 GCA_045600925.1 Spirochaetota bacterium | reverse complement strand
TATGGAGAACAGCTCCTACTTCTCCTGCGAAAAGAAATGCACGGCCTATTCCTGTGGCACCGATGGATTCAAGCTTGTCTGCATCATAGAGAATTTTTGCTTCTATAGTAACCGGCGGACAGTTTTTACGGAATCGGTGTGTAAAAATACAGTCGGATACATGTTCAGCACGGACAGGATCCAGTCCTGCAGAAAGAAGAAAGTTTTTTGCTATGAAAGCTCCCTTTTCGGCATGGCATATTTTTCCTCCGCTGAGGTCCTGTTCATGTCTGGAGATGTCGTGAAGGACTGCGGCCAGACGGACAATGAACATGTCAGCAGAAGGTTCAGTGCTGCCTATAATAATGGAATTGCGGATTACTCTCTGAACATGATCCCATCCATGACTCGGCCTCACACCGCGCATTTCTTCTTCTGCAAAACGTTCCGCTGCAGCAAGGATTTCATCATCCGTCATCAGTCAATCTTTAAGATGCTCATAAAAGCTTCCTGTGGGACTTCAACTGATCCGATCTGCTTCATGCGCTTCTTTCCTTCCTTCTGTTTTTCCAGAAGTTTTCTCTTCCTGGAAATGTCTCCGCCATAGCATTTGGCTGTAACATCCTTTCTTACAGGGGATATGTTTTCTCTGGCAATAATGGTGGCACCTATTGCTGCCTGAAGCGGAATTTTGAACTGGTGTTTCGGGATAATGTCTCTGAGTTTTTCTATTATTTCCTTGCCTCTGAGACGGGATTTGTCTCTGTGGACAATAAAGGAAAGAGCATCAACAGGTTCTCCGTTTACCAGAATATCCACCTTTACCATATCAGATTCACGGAAATCTTTCAGTTCATAGTCAAATGAAGCATAGCCTTTTGTAACTGACTTGAGCTTGTCATAGAAGTTGAATACAATCTCTGAAAGAGGAATCTCGTAGTTCAGCTGAACACGCTGGGGATCGATATATTCCATGTCCTTATGTATGCCCCGGCAGTCAGTCACAAGAGCCATTATGTTGCCTATGAAATCCTTTGGTGTAACAATGGATGCATTTACATAGGGTTCCATAATCTTTTCAACAAGACCAGGATCAGGCATTTTTACAGGATTGTCTATTATCATGGTCTCGCCGTTTGTAAGCTGCAGATGATACTCAACGCTGGGAGCTGTTGTAATAAGAGCAATATCGAACTCCCTTTCAAGTCTTTCCTGAACTATCTCCATATGAAGAAGTCCAAGGAAACCGCATCGGAAACCGAAACCAAGGGCATAGGAATTGTCCGGCGTATATTTCAGGGATGAATCGTTGAGAATAAGTTTTTCCAGTGCTTCCTTAAGATCCTCGTAGTCATCGCTGTACATGGGATAAAGTCCTGAAAAGACCATGGATTTGACAGATTTGAATCCAGGAAGAGGTTCAGGGCAGGGAGCTGCAGCAAGTGTTACAGTATCCCCGATTCTGGTATCACCTACAGTCTTTATGCCTGCAACAATGTATCCTACTTCTCCGGGGCCGAGATATTCTTTCTTTTCAAGATTAACACGGAAAACACCGACTTCGGAAACTTCATACTCCTTCTGAGTTGAAAAAAGAAGAATCCTGTCTCCTTTTCTGAGGGTTCCGTCAAAAATACGTATCTTTATAATTACTCCAAGATACTTGTCAAAATAGGAGTCAAAGATAAGTGCTTTCAGAGGTTTCCGGTCGTCTCCCTTCGGTGCAGGAATGTATTCAATGATCTTTTCCATCAGAAGATCAATATTTGTGCCCATCTTTGCCGATACAGGAACAGCAGTGCTGCTGTCCAGTCCCAGAGTTTTTTCTATGCTTTCCCCTGTCCGCTGAATATCAGATGCAGGCATGTCGATCTTGTTTATGACAGGAAGGATCTCCAGATTGTTTTCCACTGCAAGATACATGTTTGCAATGGTCTGTGCCTCAACACCCTGGGTTGAATCAACAACCAGAAGAGCTCCGTCGCAGGAGGTCAGGGCACGGGACACCTCGTAGGTAAAGTCCACATGTCCCGGAGTGTCGATCAGATTCAGAGTGTAGATTTCTCCGTTCTGTGCAGTATATGTAAGGGTAATGGCGTTTGATTTTATGGTTATTCCGCGTTCCCTTTCCAGATCCATGGTGTCCAGCATCTGTTCCTTGAACTCTCTTGGGTCCACAAGTTTGCACTTTTCAATTATTCTGTCTGCAAGAGTGGATTTGCCATGATCAATATGGGCAATTATAGAAAAATTTCTTATGTGACTAAGATCCATTCTTTTCCTCTTTTCCGGTTCAGGCCTTTCTTTTCCAGCGGGTACCTTCCTTGGTGTCTTCAAGAAGAATTCCTCTTGAAAGAAGAAGATCCCTTATTTCATCTGATCGGTCAAAATTCTTTGCCTTTTTGGCAGCTG
>JAZRYV010000200.1:0-2091 GCA_045600925.1 Spirochaetota bacterium | reverse complement strand
TATCCGTTTTTCCCGTATTCGATACCTGCGCTCTGAACAAATGCACGTTCTCTTACCGGTGTTTCGCTGCTGCAGCCTGAAAGCATAAGAACAGTCAGCACAGCAGAAATAATGATCATGATCCTCATGCATTCGCCTCCTTTTCCGGTTCAGAACCATATCTGAATATCACACACAGCAGAAGCATAACAATAAGTATAACGGATATCATCAGTTCTGTATACGCACTGCCGTTATTTCCGGTAATAATTCCTGCAGAAGTCATAAGGGCTGCCGAAAAGGCAGACGGATATTTTACATATTTCCGGAGAAATACAGATGCTGCCGCTGTACATACTGAAATACTGACCACAGCAGCAAGCATATATATTCCTGTAAAAAATGCATCTGAACGCTGAACACCAAGCGGACCGGAAAATGAACACATCTCAAAAAAAGGATGATCCGATATCTGTGAGACCTTACCAAGAAGTGCCGCGCCAAGAACAGAGACCAGAACTGTATAGACAAGTCCCGTGATCAGAAATATCCTTATGCTTTTTAGTCTGTCACTGTCAGCAAAAACAGACAATGCCAGCACTGACGGAAACTCTGTACTTTCTGCAAGATCTCTGACTGCATATCCGACTACACTGCTTTCACCTGCAGATGACAAAATATATTCCGGTCTGGTCTGACCGATGCATGTCACTGCAAGAACTGCAGTAAATAAGATCAGCAGACCTGCCGTTATTACCGATGCTCTGCCTGCTGACTTTATTTTCTGACTGCCGCAGTACACAGCAGCCAGTCCGGCCGGCAGAAAGAGCCACAGACTGTCAGAAGATATAAATCTCTCTGTCTCAGATACATCAGCAAGCTTTCTGAATATACAGATACCGGAAAAAATAAAGCAAACTGAAAAAAGAAGCCCTGTTTTTCCTGACCCTTCTGCAGAAATATCGTTTTTAATACACAGATGCACAAAAGGGATCAGCACAGCTGCCTGTATCGTCACAGACAACACCAGACCCGACATCTGCGGGAGCGAGTATCCCGACGAAGATGAAAAGAAAGACAATACTCTGAATAAAAAAAGAACAGCCCACAGCTGTCCGCAGCTTAAGCGCATATCGATCTATCCTTTCTCTTTAAGTTTTTCTACCGTAAAGCCGCCATGCCGCATTTTTCTGAATCCGACTCTTACAGCAACATCCCGCATCGAACTGATACTGAACGGAGAAACCGGTGCAGAAAGCGGAACGCCATAGTTTTCCTCAGCACAAAGGCTGAATATAACAACAGCTCCAAGTATACTGATACCGCTCAGTCCAAGCATTCCTCCGGCAATAAGGAACAGAAATCTGAACACGGTTATCTGCTCGTCAAGATCAGGAAGCACAAAACCGCTTACAACTGAAATAGCGATCACAGTAAGCATAGGTGTACTTATCAGCCCGGAGTCAACTGCGGCATCTCCTATGATAAGTCCGGAAACGATACTCACAGCACCCCCGACCGCCTGTGGAAGTCTTATCCCGGCTTCACGTATGATCTCATACATAAGAAGCACCAGAACTGACTCCGAAAGCAGTGAAAGCGGAGCCCTGGCCTCTGCTTCCGCAAGCAGCGAAAGCAAAGTACGGTTAAAAAATCCCGGATGGAATTCCGCTGTTGCCACATATACGCCTGGCAGAAGAAGTGAGATAAAAAATGCAGCATACTTGAGCCACCTGATAAAAAATGCATAGTACGGCTTGCAGTTATAGTCATCGAGTGTCTGAAAGCTCTCCGTAAACAGCTTAGGCACTACTATGACAAAAGGTGTTCCGTCGATCAGTATTCCAACTCTTCCCTCAAGCAGCTTTGAACACAGTACATCCGGTCTCTGAGTCGTGCTGCTCGGACTGAATATTCCTGATCTGACAGGTTCAAGGAACGGCCTGATATATCCGCCTGAAAGTATGGTTTCAAGATCTGCATCCATAAGTGATTTTTTTATCTTTTCAATAAGTTCAGACGGCACTCTGTCAGTCATATACGCAAGACATATATCCGTATTGCTTACAGTACCAAGCATGAGCAGTTCAAGTTTAAGTGACGGACTTTTCA
>JAZRYV010000199.1:0-1055 GCA_045600925.1 Spirochaetota bacterium | reverse complement strand
CACTTCGGAACGTTCCGGAAGAATGCGGTAAAGAGAGTTATTACAGATCTTAGTACTCATTCTGTCATAAGGAGCGTGGTGATGGATAAATATATATGGACTGTCTGAATCTGGCCTTCCATGAAGCAGATACCTGTAAATCGCATTCCCAGCTGCTGTTGTTAATGGCAGAATGAGAGAATTACGAGTCTTATATTGAACGACAGATACCTTTTTATTTTTCCAGTCAATGTCTTCAGTTTTGATCTTGATCACACCAGAGGCACGGAGACCGAGTCCCAATCCCAATGTAACGATGGCTGCAGTACGCATTTCCATTGCAGTCCCAGCTGACAGGCGGTATTCATGTATCCGTTTTATCTGTTCCTGATCCAGGATATCTGCAATACCGGAAGATGGCGCACTTCCTGTGAAAAGTGCCTGATGAAGACCTGGCTGCATCTGTTTCTGTTCTTCAAGATAAAAAAGAAATCTTTTTACAACCATGAAACATGTTGCACGCCCATAAGCTGTAGAATGATTATCGGTAAGGCTGTATAAACGGATATGTGCAACTGTTACTTCAGTAAAACTGTTTATGTTATTAGAAAGAAGAAAACTGCAGAACCTCAGACAGCTGTATTTATAACTTTTGGCAGTAGAATAACTACGGAATTCCTTTAATAGTCTGTCCATAAAGCTTTTTACAGCATTACGACACCAGTCAGGAAATGTATCCAGCAGGTCTGGTATGTATGTATATCGGGTTCCTTTCAGGATAATCCCTTCTTCCGTATACTGCTTATAAAGCCTCAGGATTCGTCTCCAGTTTTTCCACGAATTCCCAAGAGTGTTTCGGATTTCTGAAAACCAGAGTTCTGTGATATCCGGATGATATCCCAAGTCATAACGGTATAGAAAAAGATACAACGCTCTCAGGATGTGTGCAGAACTTTTTAATTGAGTTGACCGATATCCAAGTTTTTCAAGTACCTGCACAAACGATGGAATACTCTTTTTATACTCAGATGCAGCAAACAGACAGCTGTTTCTGGATATTTCCATTTTTATCTGTT
>JAZRYV010000198.1:0-1059 GCA_045600925.1 Spirochaetota bacterium | reverse complement strand
CAGAAGGTCATTTCCGACCTGTTCAATTGCAGTTCCTCCGTGTTCTTTTACAACCCTGATGATTGTGCTGAAAGTAAGATCATCAAGAGCTTTCTGCCTGTCAGGCGTCCATGTGTCATCAAACTTAATCTTTACTGTGGTTGTGAATCCGTGCTGAGGCAAAAGAAGATCACATTTCTGTTTCCATGCAAGCTCCGGTATTCCTTTTCCTATGAAAAGCCAGTTTATTCCCATAAGTCCACGGGAGTCTTCGGTAATAATGTCTGTTGCCTTCATGGGCCTGTTGAAATAACAGCTTTCCCTAAAGTCCCAAATATAAAAGAAGTCCTGACCGTCAAAATTATGTTTGAGTCTGCAGTCCTGCATAATCTGGATTGCTTTCATAGCTACCGGATAGCTTTGATGCTCCCGTGCATCAAATTCAAGGATTCCGCTTTCTGTATTGTTCCGTAATGCAGTTTCAGAAGTCAGATCATAGATGCTTTCATAACAGCTTTTCTTCTGTGATGTCTTCAGTTGGGAAAAAGTGCCCTGTCTCATAATTCCGAAGCAGACAGATAAAGCGGAGCAGTTTCTGCAGAAGGCTGAACTCTTCCTGTACTGACCTGTAAACCGCATAGGGTCTGAAACAATGCCTTCATCAGTTATCACTTCCTTAATATCCAGTACATCCTTTGCCGTAAGACGGTATCTTGCAGAAAGACAGACAGGAACTCCGATTAAGGCAATCTTATCCAGCATACAGATGCTGATGTGCGTATCACAGGCTGAAAGAAATTCATTCACATTCATTTCACAGCGCAGAAGCATAAAGACCTTCTGTGTAGTTCTCAGAACCTTACGGAAGAATGAAAGATGCTGTTTAAGTTCATCTGTGTTTCTGACGGCAAAACGGAATATGCACGGCTGTCTGAAGTTTTCCGTTTCATAGGTACAGTACCGGATATCTGCATTTACAGAGTCTGCCATAGAGGTTTTTCCCTGTTTCCTGATTTCAGAGACTGCAAGCTCTATGTTCTCTTTTGCATTGTCTTCAGAGGTGACGATACAGGTCTGAAG
>JAZRYV010000197.1:0-1082 GCA_045600925.1 Spirochaetota bacterium | reverse complement strand
CTTACCCGTAATCTTGGTGTCTACGATTTCCACTGCCTGAATCTTTTCCTGAGCTACCATCTGCACCATCTCGGAAAATTTGATTTCTGAAATTGTCGTATCTGATTTTGCTGCGCCACCTCTATACATGCCTGCAAATATTAGCACCAGAACGAACAGTAAAACGTAAATGCTGAAATTTTTTGCGAATCTTTTTTTCACTTTCTATCCTCACTTGTACAGAATCTTTTTATCATCTTTTTGTAAAAGTAACAAATGCAAATTGTATTTTACCACAATTTTTATTGTTTTTCAATTATTATTTTGTCTTTTTCTCTGTGCACTTTGTATCCCTGACCCAAAATTGTCATTGCCCGTCCATTTGATGAAAGACGGATCTTCTCGATTTCATCAAGTGCTGCAGCCGTCAGATTCTCTGTAAGGCCGCACTCTTCCAGTGCCATATGATACACCCGGAATCTGATGGCTTTGTGAAGCTCGTCTAAAGGTTTTCTAAGGAGTACACCCTGCGAGACTCTGATGTCCTCGTATGCTTTTTTCGTCTCTTTCCACAGAAAATCCCGGTCTGTTCCTGCTGTCTCTCCAAGTCTTACAAGAGTTTCCGCAATATTCGGATTATATTTGTCTTCCAGATACGGAATCAGATCCAGTCTGATTCTGTTTCTGGTATATACTCCCTTGAGATTCGTTTTGTCGATCCGTGGCTCCAGTCCTTTCTCTTCACAGTAAGTCTCTATTTCCTCCCGTTTCACATTCAGAATCGGCCGGATGATCTGAAATCCGGAAATATCCTGTCTCTTAAAGCTCATTCCTGCAAGTCCGTCAGTTCCTGTGCCTCTCAGGATTCTGAAAAGAACTGTTTCAGCCTGATCATTCAGATTGTGAGCAACTGAAATTACCACATGGTCCCGATCAGCTGCCTCTTCTTTTATGACCTTTTCCGCGGTCTCGCGAAAAGCTCTGTATCGGGCATTTCTTCCGGCTTCTTCGGATGAGATATGCTCTTTTCTTGCTGTTTCAGCGCAGTCAACGACGTATACTGCTGCAGGTCTTACTGTCTCCGGATGTCTTTTGCTCATTTC
>JAZRYV010000196.1:0-5399 GCA_045600925.1 Spirochaetota bacterium | reverse complement strand
CAGACTGCTGTTTTCAACCTGTCCCAGGAAGAACATATGACTGTTTTTTTCGTATTTCCTTTTAAGTGAAGGTAGATATGGTCCGTCTCCGGCAAAGATCAGGTTTACTGTCAGTTTTTCATCACTAAACAGAGGAGATACTGCTTCTATAAGAAAATCCAGGTTTTTGTCCTCTGAAATACGTCCTGCAAAGAGAAGATTAACATCCCCGGTGATGCCGTACTTTTCTGCAAAATTTTCTGCGGCATGATCTTTTGACGTAAACAGTTCCGTGTTGATTCCTCTGTAGAAAATTCCCATCTTTTCATGTGAGAAACCTCTTTCGGTAAGTATTCTGATGTATTCCTGTGTGGGAACAAGAATCCTGTCCGAAGATTCGTAGAACCATTTTGTATATGCTTCTGTTATTCTTACCAGATCTGCATCAGGTGAAATTATGTTTGCTGCCTGCATTGTAAAATCTGTATGATAAACAGTTGTACTCTTGATGCCGTAGATTTTTGAAAAGATCAGACCTGCCAGACCAACAAGTCCTGGTGTACTGATGAAAACTTCATCCGGATGTTCCTTTTCCAGAATTTCAATCATTCCGAGAACAGAAGGAATACGCATGGTAAGCTTTTCATAATAGGGGAGTTTGAAAAGAGCTACAGGTTCCAGATTTATTATGTTTGGCGGGAGATCTTTTTCCTTTTCGTCTTCTGTAAGGGATACAGCAAGTTTAAGTCTGTCTCCGCGGTTCCAGGCCATCCATCCGATATTTTTCAGTGTTACTGCCACGCCGTTCAGGTCAGAAATTGTATCTGTAAACCAGAGAATATTTTTTTCCTTTTTTTTATGTTCTTGTCTGATAAAATGTTCACGGAGCTGATTATGAAAGTTTTTGTCCCTGTTCATTAATTTCCATGCTGCGAAGGCCGGAATATAAGCAAGACATCCTGCAAATGTTCTGGGAACAGCTTTAAAGGTCTGTGCGAGATTTCCTGCAGAAAAACTGGAGAAAACTGCATCTGCAAAGTCACGGATTATTTCATCTGACAGTGCTGCAATACTGTCGTAGAGACTGTTCAGCTTTTCGTCTGTGGTCTTATATGGACGGTCTGTTTCTGCAAGCATGTTTCCCAGGATACGGTACAGTTTTTTGGGAGATTTGGTAAGCAGTCTGACTTTAAGTCTGTTTGCAAGGCTCAGTTTTTTCCCGCTGAAGATATGATCGGACAGCTGATTTACCAGTTCTCCTGGATTCCCTCCCTTTCTGGCAAAGTTGTCCATTCCTATCTTGAACAGTTCAAAGGCAAAGCCTTTATGTGAGCGGCTTCCTCCTCCCGGCAGTGTATTCCTGCTGCGCAGTGCAGCAACAAAATCCTTCGGACTGTCTGCTTCTGCCTCAGTCCATGTAGAGCCTATGAACAGTCCGGAATGATCATCAGTTCCTCCTGTCAGTCCTTTGATCCATGGTTCAGGCCCATAGGGAGTTATGCCGTGTTTTATGGCCAGATTATAAATTATGTCCGGTGTCAGATTTTCCAGAATTTCCTTCAGTACAGCATTCCCTGCATAAGAAAGATTTCCGTTAAGAACCTCAAAACAGCTGAAAAGAACCAGAAGTTTTTCTGCATGTTCAGCTGTAAATTTTTCGCTGAGCCGGTATGTTGTATGAGCAACGGAATGAGCCAGTTCAGATGTCTGCAGATAGTTTCTCAGTTCATAGATGTTATTTTTCAGACTTTCTATGATTCTGAACTGACGTTCATTCAGACCGTATATGAGTATATGAACAGGACATCCGTCTTCCGGAAATCTTGCAGTTACTTCCACCCCCATTATTACTTTATCCGGATATTTTTCCTTTATGATCCGGCATCCTTCAATTGTATCCAGGTCGGTAATGGTTATGAAATCCATTCCTCTTTCAGCAGCTTTTTCAAAGATTTCCTCAGGTTCCACATAGGATTCTCTGATGCCGAAGGCTTTAATCAGTGCATTCCTTGAGTCTCTGGAAAAAATACTGTGAACATGGAGATCCGTTTTTTTCATTAAAGTCCACCTGTTTTTAATACCGGAAGTTCGGGCTGTTATTTTTCATCAGGATTTTTTTCTTTCTTTCCTGCTTTTTTTTCTGCGTTTCTGAAAAATGAAATCAGAAGTCTCATTCCCCAGGCTGTTGCATTTTTTGAAAAATATCCCCTGGCTTTTGATGCCCAGGCTGTTCCTGCAATATCCAGATGAGCCCATGGAATTCCTTCCGTAAAATTTTTCAGGAAAGCAGCACCATGAATGGTCCCTGCATTTTTTTCTGATGACATGTTGTTCAGGTCAGCAGTTTCGGATTTCATGTGGTCCTCAAATTCCCTGAACAGCGGAAGCTGCCATATCTTTTCACCTGTTTCGGCAGAAGCTTTTTTCAGTTCCTCTGTAAGCTGTTTATCAGTAGAAAGGAAGGCAGCAACTGTTTCCCCGAATGTAACAACACATGCACCTGTAAGAGTAGCAAGATCAATGATTCTTGACGGCTTCAGCCTGTCTGCCGTATATGCAATTGCATCTGCCAGAATCAGACGTCCTTCGGCATCTGTGTTTCCTATTTCCACTGTCAGTCCGTTATAGGCAGTGAACATATCACCTGGTCTGTATGCAGTGCTGCTGATCATATTTTCAGTGAGAGGCATTACTGCATATACATTTTGTTTTATGCCGAGCTCAGAGAGTGACTTGAGTGTAAACATTACTGTGGCAGCTCCTGCCATGTCGTTTCTCATGTTTTCAATATGGCCGTTGGATTTCAGGTTCATGCCGCCTGAATCGAATGTAATTCCCTTGCCTACAATGGCTGTCCAGTCTTTAGATGCCGGATTTCCTTTGTAAGTCATAATTACCATCTGAGGAGGTCTGGAACTTCCCTGATTTACTGCAAGAATCAGTCCTGCCTTTATGTCTTCCAGCTGTTTTTTGCCGAGGATCTGGCATTTTATGTTTTTGTCTGATGAAAGTTCTTTTGCCAGGGAGGCTATTCTTTCCGGAGTTGCATCATATGAGAAGCCGTTGATCAGATCCCTGCACATGTCTGCATTGTCTGATATTATCTGTATCTGATCGATTATCTGTTCTGCAGATTTTTCTTCACTGTAGATGGTGCATTCAGTCAGCACGGTATCATCAGATTCTCTGCTTTTTTTTGTAAAACTGTATGAGGCCAGTGCCAGTCCTTCAGTAATGGAATGAATGCATTCTTCTTCTGCAAAAATACCCGGTTTTGCAGTAAGGCAGTGCAGTGCAGAGATATGGTTCCGGCTGCAGAAACCTGCGAGAGATGCTCCGGTCAGCCTCATATTTTCCAGAGAAATGTCCTTTGAGTTACCTAATCCGCAGAGAATAAGTGAAGGTGTCCTTTTCAGAGGGATGAAGAAACATTCTCCCTGTTTCCCTTTAAAGAAGGATATATCGATGGAAGAAATGGCATCCTGAATCGGGTCAGGAATAAAGGCATAAGGATCCTGACTCTGCTCGGCTGTCAGAAAAACAGTGCATACTGTGCCTGCTTTCAGCTGTGAAATACTCTTTTTTACGGTTAGTTTCATATTTTTCCCGGATCTGTTGTTTTTATTATAAGATAAGTGCAGATTTTTTGTAAATTAAAGAAAAAGGGCAATAATGTCAAGGATAATCGGGTATGAAAACAGACTGTTCTGTCTTTTTAAAGCAGCGTAATTTTTTTCTTGCTTTTCATTTTGCTGTTGTCATACTCTTCTCTAATGGTGTTTTTGTGATTAAAAGGCTGAGGGAAAGAAGAAAATGAAAAGAATTCTGATACTGCTTATCTTCTGCTTTCTGCCTCTGAATTCCTATGCATGGACAGAAAGGGCGTATGACTGGTTCTGGTTTCTGTATGAACAGGATTCCTCAGACAGATATGCATCCATGTCAGTAAGGCCTTTCTATCTTAAAAATACTGCCCCCGGGCTGGAGTTCAGAGCATCCCTTATGCCTGTTCTTTTCTGGCAGTACAGAACATCAGATCATATAAAGACAAACGGTCTTCTTGGACTCTGCGGCAGTGTTGAATATGTCCGGAAAGACGGAATAAAGGACATTGACAAAGGACTTTTTCCACTGTTTTTTTTCGGAAACGGAGTCCCAGAGAATAAACAGGACAGCTACTTTATGTTCTGGCCGTTCGGAGGAACTCTGAAAGGCAAGCTGGGATATGACAGAATTTCGGCTGCAGTTTTTCCCGGTGTGGCTCTGTTTTTTCTTTTTCCTCCTGCAGGAACATATAAATGGCTGACAGGTATTGCCTGGGGTGTTCTTTCCTTTGTGCCGGTCTATGCCTCCTGGGAAAGAAAGGATTACAGGGCATACGGTTTTTTCTGGCCTCTGTTTATGCGCGGAAAAAGCAGAGACAGGGATGAGATGCGCATTATGCCGTTTTATGCCCACAGCAGAAAAAACGGCTGGTACAGCAGGCATTCTTTTCTGATGATCTGCAATTATTCAGAGGAATATTTTAGTAATCATACAGATAAAACATTTTTTCTGTTTCCCCTGTTCGGAAGGAAATGGAGTACCGACGGTCATATGTCTGCAGCATCTGTTCTCTGGCCTTTTTTTTCATGGGGGAAAGACAGAAAAAAAGGAAGCAGCATGATAAACATGCCCTGGCCTCTGGTTCAGATAGGAGAGGATCAGTCACAGAAAATGAAGAAGATGATTTTTTTTCCTTTCTTCGGAAAGTACAGCAGAGGTCATGATGAAACTTTGTTTATTACTCCGTTTTTCTTTAAACTGTCAAAAAAAACTGCTTCATATGAATCGGAGTATTACACAAACTGTCTTATTGTATGGTGGCATAAAAGGAATTATCTTAAACCGGACAGAAATGAAGGTGCATTCAGCAGATTCTTTAAAATATGGCCTCTTTTATCTGTTGAATACAATGAAAAAGGTGATTTTTTTTTCAAGACACTGTCTCTTCTGCCGTTCAGGGACAGGGAAGGATACGAAAGAATGTATGATCCTCTTTGGTCACTTTTTGAATACAGAAAATTTTCCGACGGTGAAAAAAGGGCAGGTATTCTGCTGAGGACCTATTATCAGAGATGGGGAAAGGATTTTTTTCAGAACGGTGTTCCATTTATTTTTTCATACAGGAGTCTGAATGGCAGAACTGTGGATTTTTCCTTTTGTCTTTCAATGTTCGGCTACAGTCACAGGAAAGAAGGAAAATTTCTTAAGCTGTTCTGGCTGCCTGTAAGAATAGGTGATTCTGATGAGAAGCTGATATCCCTGCAGGCAGAAAGGGACAGACTTCTGGAAAGACAGAGATGGCAGATTGATTCAGCGGATGCCATGAGGTCAGAGCATATACGGAGTGTAAACATGCTCCTGCAGAAAAAGATGCA
>JAZRYV010000195.1:0-1420 GCA_045600925.1 Spirochaetota bacterium | reverse complement strand
AAAGTTGTTGAAGTAAAACCGGATCATGCCGGAGCAAATACCTGCCTTGCAGAACTGTACCTTAAGCACGGCAATAAGGAAAAGGCAGAGATGTATGCATCAAAGGCACTGCAGAAGGAACCGGGAAATGCCCGTGCATCTGCAGTACTTAAACAGTGCAGAGAAAATTAGCTCCTGCCGCATCTGCCTCAGATCCGGAACAGAATTACAGTCAGAATATACTCCTGGAATGGGAGAACAGATCTATTTCAGTGCCAGTCCGTCCTTGAATGCATTTCCTGCCTTTTCGCCTATGCGGTAATAGGACTTTGAAACAGTATCATAGGTAACAGGATCCAGAAGTTTTATGCTGATGTTTCCATTCTTGTCCAGAATTCTTTCATCTGCACATACATTTACAATTTCACCTACAAGTCTGCAGTAATCCGGTTCATAGCTTATGACTCTGCATTCCAGTGCAAGAGGAAGTTCTTCTATAACAGGTGCATTGACAAACTCTGATTTTACTGCGTGAAAACCTGCTTTTCTGAATTTGTCAGGTTCAGTGTTGCCGGAAACCACACCTGCATAGTCGCAGGCAGTGATATGGGCTGCATCTGCCACTGAGACAGTGAAGGCCTGAGAAACAAGGATGTTTTTTACAGTCTTATGTTCAGGACTCAGGCAGATTGAAATCTGTGTGTCATCACTGATTCCTCCCCAGGCAGCATTCATTGCATTTGGTCTGCCGTCAGCATCATATGCAGCAACAATGAGTACCGGCATGGGATAGAGTATTGGTTTTGCTCCGAAATTTTTTCTCATAATTTTCTCCTGAACGGGATGTTTTTTTTACAGACCAAGGTCCTGATTGATGAGAATAACCTTGATTCTTCCCGGAAATCTGTTTTTTCTCATTTCAACAATCTGTCCGCATATGCAGTCCGGAGAAAGGCATTCCTGACAGCAGCCTGATGCTGCACAGGGTGTTTTTGTTTTCAGCCTTACTGCGTTGGCTGGTGCTGCGGTTTTCCATGCCCTCTGTATAGCAGCTGCTCCGTCTCTTACAACTTTGTTCATGCCTGCAGCCAGAATAACATGCTTAGGTCCGAAAGCAATGGCGGCAACTCTGTTGCCGTTGCCGTCAATGTTGACCATGATTCCGTCTTCGCTGACAGCATTGATTCCGGACAGATACCAGTCACAGAAGAAAGCCTGACGGAGGAGCTGTTCCCTTTCTTCCGGAGTGGATGCCAGGGATCTGTCTATGATTCTGCAGCCATGGTCCTTTAAAGCACTGATAATGCCTGTTTCTTCCAGAGTCAGGGAGCCGCCCCATGAAACGGATGAGTCTCTGCTCACAAGGGAAAGAACAAGTTTTACTGCATCCTCTGCAGTTTCACAGAAGAAAGGATCATATCCTCTTTTAGTCAGGGATGCC
>JAZRYV010000194.1:0-8139 GCA_045600925.1 Spirochaetota bacterium | reverse complement strand
AGCTTTCTTTTTAAGTTCATCTCCGGAAACTCCTCCCCTGTAAAACAGAGGCAGCTCCACATTTTCTATGGCAGAAGTCCTTGGCAGAAGATTGAATCCCTGGAAAACAAAACCTATTTTGCTGTTCCTTATTTCAGCCTTTTCATCATCATTAAGGAAGCTTCCGTCTATTCCGTCCAGAATATATTTGCCGGATGTAGGTGTATCCAGAAATCCAAGTACATTCATAAGTGTAGATTTACCGGAACCGGATGATCCCATAATGGCAATGTATTCTCCTCTGCGGACAGTAAGGGAAACGCCTTTTATGGCATCAACCACCACATCCTCACTTAACTGATAGGATTTTCTCAGGTCCTTTATTTCTATAATTACATCGGAATCTGACATTATTTTTCCACCTGACGTATCTTTACCAGGACCTGATCCCCTTCAGCAAGATTTTCTGTTACTTCAGTGTACATGTCACCTGCAAGACCTGTCTTTACAGAAACCATATCTGCAGGCTCCTCCTGAAGAGGATTTATGTTTTTCTTCCATACAACCGGGCCATCTGACTGAACTTCCTCTGTAAAATCTGGAGAAACGATAAAAGCCTGATTGGACACCCGGAGAACATTTTCTTTTTTTGCAACAGTAACAGTTGCAGTGGCAGTCATGCCCGGTTTCAGAAGCAGTTCCGAGTTATCGCAGATTACAGTTGACTGGTAGGTAACAAGTCCCCCTTTCTTTACAGGATTAAATGATACCATGGCAATCTCACCGCTGAACTTTCTGTCTGGGAATGCACTCACAGTAAAAGAAACTTTCTGTCCTTTGACTATGGATCCTATATCTGACTCATCTATATCCAGGGAAAGCACCATCTTTGAAAGTGTCGGAGCAACATAAAAGGCCACTGAATTGATTCCGGCAGTTCCATCCTGTGCAACGAGACATTCAACAACAACTCCCTTTAACGGTGACACAATAACTGAATTCTGTTTCTGCTTTCTGGCTTCGCTCTGTTCTATCTGGAGAAGCTTGTGATTGTTGATTTCGGTCTTATATTCAAGTTCCGACTGTTCCAGATCCTTGGCAGAAATGAGTTTTTCTTTATACATCTCTTTTTTGCCGTTATACTTCCTTTCAGCCGAAATCATTGAAAGAGAAGAACTTTCCAGTTTTGTAGAGAGACGAAGCAGTTTCTGATCAATTTCTGATGAATCAATGACAGCAAGAACCTGTCCGTTTTCGATCTTCTGCTCCGGACTGACTTTTAAAGAACTGATAAGACCTCCGATTCTGGAAAGGACTGCCTGCTTTTCATAGACATCCAGAATCCCTGTTGCAGAAACAGTCTTTTCAACCGGACCAAAGGATGCTTTTTCAAAACCGTATTCAATTTTTATTCCTGAACCGCAGTTTTTGGCGGCTGCTGCAATGATGAGCACAAGAACAGCTGCAAGTGCAATATAAATGTGTTTTCTGTTTATTTTTGGCATATTTTATCCTCGCTCATTCCTGCAGTATATGAAAGGGAAGCAAGTGTAAGATAATACTGATACACTGATTCCAGATATCCCAGCTGTGCATTAATAATTCCTTCCTCTGAAGTCTGATAGTCCAGCATGGAACCTGCCCCGTTTTCGTAGCTTCTCTTTGCAAGAAGGGCATGTTTCTCAGAATTTTCTATTATCAGAAGAGACATCTGTATCTGCTTTCTCTGTTCTGTAACAGAATAATACTGGCTTTCAATACTGTTTTTCATGGTAACCAGAAGATTTTTTTCCTGATAGGAAAGGCTGTTGTATTCAGCAACAGCTCCGTCAACTTTTGCGCTGATGGCCCCGCTGTAGTATACCGGAACAGAAGCAGTGATTGTACCGGAAAAAACCGGTTCCCAGTTGGAAGATCTGAAGTTGTCAGAAAATTTACCATCTTCATCATGAAAAAGGTAAAGGGCCTTGTTTTCAAGACCTATTCCAAGAGTCAGGAAGACAGATGGCTTATTTGCCGCACGGGCTGTTTCAATGTTCAGTCTTGCAACATTTTTCTTTTCGGAAAGCAGACGAAGCTCAGGACTGCAGCTCTTTGCAAGCCTGTTAAGTTCATCAGATGAATATTTCAGGACCGGAAATACATCCTTGTCCACCGGACAGAAACCGTAGTCTGTATCGCTGACTCCCATTAATGTACACAGTGAGGATTTAAGATTACGTTCCGTATTCCTTGCTTTTTCATATTCCAGCACTGCTTTGTTAAATGAAACATCTGCCTGTGTCACATCCAGTGCAGGCTGCATTCCGTTGTCATACAGAGTACGGACAAGCTTCTGTTTGTTTTTTGCTTTTTCAAGGAGCTGTTCTCTTAGAGTCAGAGTGTCGTTTGCAAGAAGGTATTCATAATAGGCCTTCTTGACACTGTATATAATCTCCTGAGTAAGCTTTTCGTTCTCTCTTCTGGTCAGGGACAGAGAAGCCTTTGCTGCCTCCTCTGTCTGTTTCTTCTGGGCATCATATAGATAATAATAGTTGTACAGACCGGCAAAAAGACCTATATCTGTATCCTTGCCCGGTATTCTTGCCTGGGAATCAGAGGATGAATCACTTTTCAGCCTTTCAATGGTTTTAAACTGGGCATCTGTTTTCAGTCCTCTCTGGGCCTTTGCATATCTGTAGCTTGACATTGATTTATTCCAGTTTTCCTTCGTTCCCTGAATCTGAGAATTGTTCTGAATAGCTACATTTATGCATTCGTTAAGGGATATTTTCTTTTTTTCATCAGCATAAATTCCGGAAGCAGAAAAACAGAAAAGAAACAGAGTCAGGAGGTGGAAGTACAAAAACAGTTTCCCGGAAGATTTGTCATGAAACATAAATTTTTCCTGTTCATAGCTGAATTTATTTAATTGGAATGACAATGTGATACAGACAGCAGTATTTGTACAATCATTTTTTGACTAAAAATTACACTGCAGACAGTTAACCGGACAGCAGACAGAATAAACAGCCTGAACTTTTACATGTCTGTTTAATTACTGAAGCATCTCCGTTATGGAAGCCCCAAGGGAATAATCTGTCTTAACTGCTCTGTTATACAGTTCTTTCAGTTTATCATCATTGTCATTATTATAAAGGATGACAGCCAGGTTGTACAGAGGAATACGGACCTTCCTCCTGTCATAAACTGCTGCCTTTAAAATAACATCTGCAGCTTCATCGTAGAATTCCAGATCAGTATATATCTTTGCCAAAAGAAGTGAAGAATCTGTATCATCCGGCTTCCGGACAAGATTTGCCTTAAGAATATCCGCTGCACAGAAATTCAGTCCGCAGTGCACATAACATTCTGCCATCTGAAAGGAGGACTGCAGGTCATCCGGATTAAGCTGAGACAGCCTGTCATAAAACACAATGGCTCGGGAATAATTTTCCATGGACATATGCAGATCTGCAGTAAATTTAAGGATCTGAAGTGATTCAGGATTAACCGCAGCAGCTTTTTCCATAACAGACACAGCCTGATCCATATCGTCAAGGCTGATGTATGCCTCTGCCAGCAGACAGTATGCCGCAGAATTTTCAGGATCAAAAGAAAGACACCGCTCCAGAATCTGTATTCCCTGAGGCAGCATGTCCAGAGTACAGAAACAGTGTCCCAGAAGAAGAAGAGCCTCTGCATTTCCAGGCTCATACTTCAGCAGCTTTTCCAGAAGAGATATGGCTCTGGCTGTTTCTCCGAGCTTAATGTATATTCTGGCACAGTTAAGATATGATCTGGCAAATCCAGGTGCTGTTTCTGTCACTCTCAGATAATACTTTACGGCTTCCCAGGGCTGATTCAGAAGACATAAGCAGCTGGCCATGTTAAAATATATGAGAGCTTTGTTTCCTCCTGCCTCAAGAGCTTTTTTGTATGACTCAGCTGCTGCAGAATAATTACCGTTCCTGTAAAAAGATGAAGCCTTCTCAATATGCATTTTTGCTTCTTTCTGTCCTGCTGAAGAAGGGACAGCTGTCAATACAGAGACTGCAGACAATGCAGATATTAAAAATGTTTTCAGAACTTTTTTCATAATGAAAACCTTATCTCCTGACGTGCCCATACACTTACAGGCATGTTATGCAGCCTGGCAGGTTCAAATTTCCATTTCATCAGTGCCCTGATTACTGCCCTGTCAAAACCATAGCCGGAAGGAGCCTCCAGAATTACAACCTGCTGAACAGTTCCGTCCTCTCCTATGAGAATTCTGGCAACCACAAGACCTTCCACGCCCCTGTCCCTTGCTGCTGAAGGATAAACAGGAGGAACTGTTATTCTCTTAACAGGGGGAGTATCTGCCTCGCTTTCATCCATAACACTGACTTCTCCTGCTGCAGCATCTCCGGATCCGGCTGTCTCGGAGAGCAGGGAAAGATCAGGACTGAGCAGGCTGTCCATGGAAAATTTCTGTTTTTCCGTTTCATTCAGAACCGGTTTTAATGTCTTTTTATGTTTACGCTGAGGTTCCGCAAAAGAAACAGTTTCAGCTGCTGACAGTTTTTCTGATCCGGCATCAGCAATCGTCTTTATTTTTTTCTGAAACGGATGGAGAGAAAGAGGTATAAAAAGAAAAAGAATGGAGGCAATGACAGCCCCTGTGAAAACCGAAAAAAGTTTTCTGCAGATTTTTCCTCCTGACATCATTTCTTTTCCGCCGCAATATTCACCTTTGGAACACCGCAGGCAGTGCAGACATCTATGACGTCCACAACAGTTCCGCCAGGAGCTTTTCTGTCCACGAAAAGCAGGGCATTTCTTTCCTGGTTCTCATCCGTAAGACGCTGAACAATCATTGAAAGCTGTTCCAGGTCCACCTGTTTTTCCAGTATATGAATGCTTCCCTCTTCCGTGACGGAAATAATTATGCTTTCGTTTTTTACCTCACTGGCTGTGGCTGCCTTCGGTTTATCGACCTCAACTCCAGTTTCTCTGGAAAAAGATGTGGTAACAGCAAAGAATATAAGCAGGATGAAAACCATGTCAATAAGAGGAGACATGCTGATTTCATCACCATTATCATTTTTTTTCCGGTGCAGAATTCTGTACATCTGAACCTCTCATTTTTACGCAGTAAATATAAAAAATTTTATTAATCCTTTCTGTTCTTGATTTAAGCCAGGAAAAGGCTATAATCAGAGGAAAAGCAGCAATCAGTCCACCTTCTGTTGTAAGCAGAGCTTCGGAAATACCGTCAGCCAGTAAAGCAGGACCAGCTCCTCCGAAGAGCTGAATCATGGTAAAAGTCCTGACCATGCCTGTAACAGTACCAAGAAGTCCAAGCAGAGGGGCAATGGCTGCACAGGTATTAAGTGTGGCCAGATTCCTGCGTCCTTCCGTTTCAAGGATCTGAGTTTTCTCCATTACTTTAAAATCAGCCTCTTCTCCTGAACTTTTCCTGATTTCCTCAGAAAGACAGAAAAGAAATGAACTTTTTCCTTTCTCCGATATTTCTTCCGGATTCAGTCTTCCTTCAAGTAAAAGAGAGGCTTCCTTCTGATCCCTGAGCCAGAGGATCTTTCCGATTACAATGGACCAGGACCAGCAGCTGAGGAGAAAAATTATGACAAGTACAGGGCCTCCGTCAGCAATTATATCATAAACAAGGTCTGTCATTTCCTGTTCTTTCTGACAAGGTTAAGGACTATCAGACCGCCCCTTTCCAGCTCTCTGATAATGTCATCTGCTCTGTTCTGAAGAAGTCTGTATGCCAGAACTGCAGGAACAGCTGTAATGAGTCCGAATTCTGTTGTAATGAGGGCTTCTGAAATTCCTCCTGCCAGCAGTCCGGGATCTCCTGTTCCTGCAGCAGTGATCACATCAAAAATGGATATCATGCCGGTTACTGTACCAAGAAGTCCCATCAGAGGAGCAATAGCGCCCAGAGTCTTAAGTGTCGCCAGATGTTTTTCTATAACAGGAATTTCCTTCAGCATAACGGATTCCATGACATCATAGTCCTCTTCTCCTGTTCTGCCCTCACTGTCAATTATGGCAGAGAAAAGTCTTGATTCCGGAGTATCTGTGCCTGCACACAGATCCCTGGCATCACTTATCTTTCCTTCTGCAAGTTTTTCGGAAACAGAATCCAGAATTGACGGTCCTGCCAGACTGCCCTTTTTGCAAAAAACACAGATTCTTTCAAATATAATGAACAGTGCGATAAGGCATATCAGAAGTATGGCATACATGACAATGCCGCCTGCTCTGAACCATACAAAAAATCCGCTGATGCATGAATTTCCGCTTTCAACAGTCCTGTATGCGGCACTTGACTGCATTACATCTACAGGAAGATATCCCAGTTTATCTCCGCTTTTAAGTGCATCTTCAAATTCTGCAAAGGCTTTCCCGTCTGCAGCAGCTCTGCTCCATTTAAATTCACCGGCAGAGGATCTTAGAAGCATGGAGGCATTCTTTTTATCTGCAGATACATATCCGCAGAAAATTCCGCCCAGGCGGATTCTTGTACCATGAATAAGGGCCCCCTTTTCATCCAGTATGTCATCTGAAAAGACTGAGGAAGTTTCTGTACAGGAAACAAGATTTTCCATGCAGTTTATAAGGGAAGCTCCTGTTGTGATAAAACTCTTTCCGGCTTCCACATCAGTGCGGATACCGGAAACAGCCTGATAGTCACTGTCAGTGGTCAGCGGAGCATGAAGCTTTACAAAGGATCTGAGTCTGTCTGCCAGAGAAAGATATGAACTCCTGATTTCTGCCATACGCATGCCGATGGCATCATTACGCTCATCAGCCTCTGCCCTGTCTTTCTTTATGGACCTAATCTCTTCCTTTATCTGATTTCTTCGTTCAATAAGATCCCTTGAACTGTTTTCCATGAGGAAAAGTTCATCACGGGCTTTCTGTTTTTCTTCAATGAAGGCATATTTTTCCTTAAGATATGAGGATTCAAGTTCTTCTCGCTGGAACTTCAGCTGATCCAGCTGTTTCTGCAGATCTTCTTCCTCCCCTGCAAAAACAGGGAAAGATGCTGCAAGCAGTATTATCAGTGAAAAAAATGATTTCATCTGCCTTCACCTGCATTTGCTGAATCTCTTACAAGCGATAAGGGAACAGGAAAAAATTCCAGTGACGGAGGTTTATGCCCCTCTGCCATTTCCATGGCATCACGGAGTGCCTTCCTGTCAGAAAGACTCAGATCATCTTTCCAGATCCATTTACCGTCACTGCGGTCCAGAAGCTTTACATCATCAGTCCCATCCTGACTGACTGCCATAAACATCCATCCGAGACGGAAATATTTCTGCCCGCCCTGAGTAAAAACTTCTGAATCATAGCCTGCATTCAAATCCCTGAAGAGAATGGCCGTAAAACGGCTGAAGATTTCCTCCCCCCGGACACTGTCAATATCAGCCTCGTTTAAAAGTCTGTCAAGAGCGGCTGTCCGTTCATCAGTCTTATAGGGAATGCCGTCCTTTATGCTTCTGATGCGGCCGCTTATGAGATTTTTGAGAGATGCTTTATACCCGTCGAACTGACGTTCTCTGTTTTTTGCATTTCCGAGAGATTCAGCCAAAGAGGCTTTTTCGTTTATGTATTCTTTATTTAAAACTGCCATTTCATCGGTTATTCTTCGGATCCGGGCAGCTCTGGAATCAAGACGGGTCCTGTGGTCTTCAGCAAATTTCTTTCTTGAATCTGCCAGGGATTCTGAAGCTTTTTTAAGATCTTCTATACGCTTCTGTTCTTCCACAATGCTTTTACGAAGAAGGAAAAGTTTTTCACTGTCCGATCCGTACAGACTGATAAAGGATCCTGCTGCAATAAGAACAATGAGCAGCGGAGAAACAAAACGTTTCATATATCCTCCGTATCATTATATTTCAATGGGATATAATAGTTTCTGTTTCAGTCTCCTGTTAGTCAACAATTTTTAACCTGAATGTAGTTTTTTAATTACATTTTAACAGTTTATTTTTCTTTTGTACTTTCAGTACTGTCACATAAAAGCATCTGTTCCTGTAAAAAACAACGTCAGGGAAGATAAGAACAGTTCTTCCGGGGAGCCGGATCCTCCGGCCTCCCCGGAACATAACTGTTTTCTGTATAAGCCACGGAGCCGGATCCCCGGCCTCCGGAACGGTTCAATGTCTG